>NZ_JANPKO010000001.1:0-3834 GCF_031426035.1 Sphingomonas sp.
TTCGCCGGTGATGGTCACCGAGAAGATGCTTCCGGGAATGCGCAGCGTGCCGTCCTTGAACCCGGCAAGGAACTTGCCCGCGGGCAGCACCTTACCGCGCTGGACACCGTTCATGTCGGGAACGATGCACTCGATCTCGGCGATCTCATGCTCGGCAATCCAGTTGACCAGTTTGGTAGACATGATGGGCTCCGGCGCTTAGCCGGGCCTTCCCCTATCGGTTAGAATTCGAACGCGCGGCCGATCGATACCACAATTCCGGCCTTGCCGAGAGGGTCGCCGCCGGTGTGTGACGTATCGACATAGGCCGCGCCGAGCGAAAAGCCGAGCACCTCGGCCGCAATCCCCAGCGACCAGTCGCGCTTATTGTCGTAAAAGGCGTTGTCCTCGATCCCGAACGAGGCGGTCAGGCTGACCCCGGTCTCGCCCAGCGGGAGCTCGCCGTTGAGGCCGTAATAGATGCCGCGCTTGGGCGCCGCGTCGTCCTGCTTGGGGGTGAAGGCGAAGATCGCTCCGACCGTCGCCGGACCGACGGCATGGCTGACGGTGCCGATAAATTCGACGTAATTGAGCTCGCTGACGCCGGGATAGAGGTAATAGGTTGCGTTGACGTCGACATCGAAGGTTCCGAGCGTGCTTGCGAAACCGCCGACCAGATCGACCTCTATGTCGTCGCCGTCATTCTCGGCGACGTTCGATCCCCAAACGCTCGCGTAGAGCCCGGATTCGTGGCTGACGGTAAAGGATGGCTGAAACGCCGGATCTTTGCCGCTCAGCGAGATGCCGCGAAAACGATAGTCGGAAACGCCGGTGAGATCGAGCTCGAAGGTGATCGGCTTGGCCGGCTCCTCCGCTTCTGCCTCATCGGCCTTGGCGATATTCTGGCCGGCGTCGTCCTTGCCTTCGGCGGGCGAGGGCGCATCGGCGGGCGGCGGCGCGTCCTGCGCCCACGCGGGCGCGGCGCCGAGCACCAGCGATCCCAAGGCGACGCCAATAATAATCGGCCGAATACGCATCGATCTTTCCCCCTTCATGACCACCACTTTGTTCGCACGAGCGCGCGATTGAAGCAGATTTCTCTCATTATTGTAACATGCTGTGCGAGCCGGTCCTGAAAGGCCAGCCCAATTTCACATCCCTCTCCCATCGGGAAAACCGATGGACATGTTCGACCTTATTGTGGCTTCCATCGCGTCGGTACGCGCCTAGACGCTTAACCTATGGGTGGGATCGATGCTCGCTAACGACAGCCTCGCGGCCTTTTGGATGCCGTTTACCGCGAATCGCGCGTTCAAGGCCGAGCCGCGCCTGTTCGCCTCGGCGCGTGACATGCACTATTTCACGCCCGACGGCCGCGCGGTTCTCGACGGCACCGGCGGCCTGTGGTGCGTGAACGCCGGCCATTGCCGTGCGCCGATCGTGGCGGCGATCCAGCGCACCGCGGCCGAGCTCGATTATGCGCCCACCTTCCAGCTCGGCCATCCGGGGGCGTTCGAGCTCTCGACCCGGCTCGCCGCGTTGATGCCCGACGGGCTCGATCGTATCTTTCTGGCCAGTAGCGGCTCGGAGGCGGTCGACAGCGCGCTCAAGATTGCGCTGGCCTATCATCGCGCGCGCGGCGAGGGTGGCCGAACCCGGCTGATCGGGCGCGAGCGTGGCTATCACGGCACCGGCTTCGGCGGAATTTCGGTCGGTGGACTGGTCAACAACCGCCGTGCTTTCGGCACTCTGCTGACCGGGGTCGATCACCTTCCGCATACCCACAGCCTCAGCGACATGGCGTTCAGCCGCGGCCAGCCTGGTTGGGGCGCCCACCTCGCCGACGATCTCGAGCGGCTGGTCGCTCTCCACGGTGCCGAGACCATCGCCGCGGTCATCGTCGAGCCGGTCGCGGGCTCGACCGGTGTGCTCGTTCCGCCAGCGGGCTACCTCGAGCGGCTGCGCGAAATCACCGTGAAACACGGCATTCTCCTCATCTTTGACGAAGTCATCACGGCCTTCGGCCGCCTCGGTGTGGCGACCGCGGCCGAGCGCTTCGGAGTCACTCCCGACCTCATCACCATGGCAAAGGGGTTGACCAACGGGGCGGTGCCGATGGGCGCGATTGCCGCCTCGCGCGCGGTCCACGACGCTATCGTCGATGCCGCCGCCGCTGACGGTATCGAGCTGTTCCATGGTTACACGTATTCGGGCCACCCCCTCGCTGCCGCGGCGGGGATCGCAACCCTCGATCTCTATCGCGACGACGCGCTGTTCGAGCGCGCCCGCTCGCTGGAAACGAGGTGGGAGACCGCTCTTCACCGCCTCCGTGAAGCCCGCCACGTCATCGACTTGCGCACCATCGGCCTCGTCGCCGCGATCGAACTCGCGCCCCTCGAAGGCTGTCCAGGCAAGCGCGGAACGGCGTTGTTCCACGCCTGCTTCGATGCCGGCTTGCTGGTTCGCGCAACTGGCGACACCATCGCCTTGTCCCCGCCGCTGATCGTCGACGAAGCGCAGATCGACGCCATGTTTGGCATGCTGGCCGAGCAGATCAACAGAATTGATTGAGGAGAAGCCCATGTGCACCCCACCGCCGCTGAACGATTCGGCCGAACTCGATTCGGAGGGAGCAAAGTGACCGAGCTCGTCGATCGGGCGACGCAAGCGGATAGCGTGTCGGAGCGGGCCTGCCTGTTCGTGAACGGCCGGTCAGTGGCCGGAAGCGGCGAGGTCGAGCTCGTCAACGACCCGTCCGACGGATCGCAGATCGTTGCTTTGGCGGGGGCGAACAAGGCCCAGGTCGACGAGGCGGTGCGCGCCGCCGATGCCGCCTTTCCAACCTGGTCGGCGATGCCACCGAAGGAACGGGCGCTACGCCTCCTGCGGATCGCCGAGCGGATTGAGCAGTGCGGCGACGAACTCGCCGAGGTGGAGATGCGCAATTGCGGCAAGCCCCGCGCCACCGCCAAGGCCGTCGACGTCGGCAATACGGTCGACGTGTTCCGCTTTTTCGCCGGTGCGTCGCGGACCATGACCGGAATTCCGGCGAATGAGTATAAAAGCGGCTTCACCTCGATGCTTCGGCGCGACCCGCTCGGCGTTGTCGCCGGCATCGCGCCGTGGAATTATCCGCTGATGATGGCCGCGTGGAAAGTCGCGCCGGCGATCGCCGCGGGCAATACGGTGGTCCTGAAGCCGTCCGAACACACCCCGCTGACCGCGCTCAGGCTGGCCGAAATCTGCGCCGAGCATTTGCCCGATGGGGTGTTCAACCTGGTCACCGGCAACGGCGGCGACGTGGGGGCCGCGCTGGTCGCCCACAAACAGGTACGGATGGTCTCGCTGACCGGCGATATCGCCACCGGGCGCAAGATCATGGAAGCGGTCGCGCCGACTATCAAGCGAACCCATTTCGAGCTTGGCGGCAAGTCGCCGGTGATCGTGCTCGACGATGCCGATATCGACGCCGCGGCCGAAGCCATCACCGACGCGGGTTTCTACAACGCCGGCCAAGACTGCACCGCAGCGTCCCGGGTCTATGTCCAGGCCGGGGTCGAGCGGGCGCTGGTCGAGGCGGTGGCGCAGCGGATCGCAGCGATCCAGATGGGCAACCCGCGCGAGGCCGCGACCAGCCTTGGTCCGCTGATCACCGAGCGCCAGCGCGACCGGGTCGAGGGCTTCGTCCGCCGCGCGGTGACCGATAGCCGGGCCGAGCTCGTGGCCGGCGGCAAGTCCGGCGACGGCGCGGGCTTCTTCTATCATCCGACGCTAATCGCTGGCACCCGCCCGCAAGATGAGATCGTCCAGCGTGAGGTGTTCGGACCGGTCGTGTCGGTCACCCGTTTCGAGGAC
>NZ_JANPKO010000002.1:0-15378 GCF_031426035.1 Sphingomonas sp.
GGCGAGCACGCGCACCTTGAGCGAACCCGCCTGGCCGGCGCGGTTCATCGCCGCCCACTCGTCGGCACTGGTGCCCATGTCGGCGGCGGCCGTCAGCCCGACCGCCAGCATCAGCTCCTGCGCCTTGGCCAGCGCGGCGTCCATCTCGGCAGCCGTCGGATCGGGGATCTTGTCCTCGACCAGCGCCATCGCCGCATCGACGAACAGGCCGTTGTCGATCGTCCCGCCGGCCGGTGCCTTGGTCGCAGCGGTGATTCCGGCGGCCTTGAGCGCCGCCGAGTTAGCGACCGCGGCGTGACCATCGACCCGCCCCAGCCACACCGGGCGGTCGCTGACCACGGCGTCGAGGTCGGCGGCGGTGGGGAAGCGTTTTTCCGCCCACAATTCCTGGTTCCACCCGCGCCCGACGATCCACTTGGCGTCGGGATTGGCAGTGGCGTAGGCCTTGAGCCTCTGCTGCAAGTCGGCGAGCGAACTCGTCCCCGTAAGATCAAGCTGCAGCGCGCCGAACCCCAGGCCCATGACATGCCCGTGGGCGTCGATCAGGCCCGGCAGCAAAGTCCGCCCGCCGGCATCGATGCGCGGGCCGCTGTGCGCGGGGTTCTCGACCTTGGTGAAGGTCTGGACGACCTTGCCGTCGTCGCCGATCAGCAACGCTTCGAACCGCTGCAGCTTGCCGTCGGCGCCGACCTGGATGCCATTGGCGTTGTGGATCAACGTGTCGGCGTCGGCGGGCGACGCGAGCAGCGCCGCAAGCAGCGCGATAAGGGTCTTGTGCATCGTCCGAGCCTAGCATTGTTTGCGGGTGCTGGAAGGGCTAGTCGGCATGCCGATGATGCAGCCACCCACGATCGACGACATCCGCGCCGCCGCCGCGCGCATTGACGGCGCGGTGGTCAAGACGCCGATGCTGATCAGCCGCACGCTGAGCCAGCTGACCGGCGCCGAGGTCTGGCTCAAGTTCGAGAATCTCCAGTTCACCGCCGCCTACAAGGAGCGCGGCGCGCTCAACAAATTGCTCTCGCTCGATGACGAAGAGCGCGGCCGCGGGGTGATCGCCTCGTCGGCCGGCAACCACGCCCAGGCGGTCGCCTATCACGGCAGACGGCTCGGCATCCCGGTGACCATCGTAATGCCGACCAACACCCCGCTGGTGAAGGTCATGCAGACCGAGGAACATGGCGCCACCGTGATCCTCGAGGGCGAGCGCTCCGACGACGCCTACGCCAAGGCGCGCAGCCTCGAGGCCGAGCGCAAACTGGTGTTCGTCCACCCGTTCGACGACCCCGCGATCATCGCCGGCACCGGAACGGTCGCGCTTGAGATGATCGCCGCCGCGCCCGGGCTCGACATCCTGTGCGTGCCGATCGGCGGCGGCGGGTTGATTTCGGGCATGGCGATCGCCGCCAGGGCGGTCGATCCCAAGATCGAAATGGTCGGGGTCGAGGCCGCGCTCTACCCGTCGATGAAGAATGTCGTCGAGGGCGGCCACGGCGCGATCGGCGGCGACACGCTGGCCGAGGGCATCGCGGTCAAGGAGCCGGGCCAGCTGACCCGCGCAATCATCGCCGAGCTGGTCAGCGACATCCTACTGGTCCCCGAGCGCGACCTCGAACGCGCCGTCGCGCTGCTCGTGGCGATCGAGAAGTCGGTGGTCGAGGGCGCCGGCGCGGCGGGGCTCGCGGCATTGCTCGCGCACCCCCAGCGGTTTGCCGGCAAGCGCGTCGGCGTGGTGCTGTGCGGCGGCAATATCGACACTCATTTGCTCGCCAATGTGCTGGTCCGCGACCTCGTCCGCTGCGGGCGCATCGCGCGGCTCCGAATCGAGGCGCAGGACCGCCCCGGCGCGCTCGCCGCGATCACCGCCCAGTTCCACGACTGCGGGGTCAACATCATCGAGACCAACCACCACCGCATTTTTACGCGCCTCCCGGCCAAGGACACCGTGATCGAGGTCGAGTGCGAAGCGCGCGACGCGCAGGCGATCGACGGGCTGGTGGCCAAGCTCGAAGGCGTCGGCTTCCACGTCGACCGCGCCTCGCTCGACTAGCTTTTCAGGGCGCCCCCAACGCCTTCGATTCGAAGGCAATCCCGTCCAGTCTTGGGACAGTTACGCGCTTATCCCCGGTTTCCCGGCGCTCAACCCTTTTCAACCGCGTTTACCAGTCGCATAAAGGGTTGCGAAACCTTTGACGAAGGCGGGTTCGAGTGAGCGCACCATTCCGGTTTCCGAAGTTCTTCGTGACCAACCCGTCACCGTGCCCCTATTTGCCCGGCAAGGTCGAGCGCAAGGTGTTCACCGAATTGAACGGCCGCCAGGCGGGCGAGCTCAACGAGGCGCTCGGCCGCATCGGCTTCCGCCGCTCGCAATCGGTCGCCTACCGCCCGAGCTGCATCGATTGCTCGGCGTGCGTGTCGGTGCGCGTCGCCGCCGGCGAGTTCCAGCCCGGCGCCAGTCATCGCCGCCTGATCCGCCGCCACGCCGACCTCGAGGTCAGCGCGTGCAAGCCGTGGACCACCGAGGAGCAATATGCGCTGCTCCGACGCTATTTGTCCGCGCGCCACCCCGGCGGCGGCATGGCCGAGATGGACGAGGGTGATTTCGCCGACATGGTCGAGCAGACCCCGGTCAGGACGTATGTCGTCGAATATCGCGAACCCTCTCGCGGTGGTCGACCCGGGCGCCTTGTCGGCGCCTGCTTGTCGGATCAGCAGGGCGACGGCCTGTCGATGATCTACAGCTTCTTCGATGTCGGCCCCCACGCCCGCAAGGGGCTCGGCACCTACATCATCCTCGATCATATAGTGCGCGCAGCGCGCGCCGGCCTGCCCTATGTCTATCTCGGCTATTGGGTCGAGGGCAGTCCGCGGATGGCCTACAAGACCAGCTTTCGGCCATTGGAGCGCCTCGGCCGCGACGGCTGGCAGAGGATGGATGAACAGGCTCCCGAACCGGCCGAACGGCAGCCGCTCGAGCTCCCCGTCCGCCCCGACCGTCACCGCATCCTGATCGACGCCTAACCAAGACGTAAAAAAAGCGGAGCGCCTTGCGACGCCCCGCCTTCATTGCTTCAAAATAGAGAGATCAGGCGACCGCGGCTTCCGCTTCGGGAACCTCGTCGCCCTCGGCGTCGCGAAGCACATAGCCGCGGCCCCACACCGTCTCGATGTAATTGTCGCCGCCGCACGCGAGGCTCAATTTCTTGCGCAGCTTGCAGATGAACACGTCGATGATCTTCAATTCCGGCTCGTCCATCCCGCCGTACAGATGGTTGAGGAACATCTCCTTGGTCAGCGTGGTGCCCTTGCGCAGGGACAGCAGCTCGAGCATCGCATATTCCTTGCCGGTCAGATGGACCCGGCTGCCGTCGACTTCGACCGTCTTGGCGTCGAGGTTGACCGCCAATTTGCCGGTGCGGATGACCGACTGGCTGTGGCCCTTGGAGCGGCGGACGATGGCGTGGATGCGCGCGACCAGTTCGTCGCGGTGGAATGGCTTGGTGACATAGTCGTCGGCGCCGAACCCCAATGCGCGGACCTTGCTGTCCATCTCGCCGATGCCGGACAAGATCAGCACCGGGGTGCCGACCTTGGCGACGCGCAATTTCTTGAGCACGTCGTAGCCGTGCATGTCGGGCAGATTGAGGTCGAGCAGGATGATGTCGTAATCATACAGCTTGCCGAGATCGAGGCCTTCCTCGCCAAGGTCGGTGGTGTAGACGTTGAAGCCTTCGGTTCCAAGCATCAGCTCGATGCTCTTGGCGGTGGTCGGCTCGTCTTCGATCAGCAGGACTCGCATGTGGCTCTTTCCCCGTTCAGTCCGCCGCCGGGCGTGGCGCGCCCTTGCCGACGTCTAAGAGTGCATTAACCATTTGAGGGATGAAGGCAAAAGGTTAATATTGTGTAACGGGCTGAAATCGCTGCCTTCGTTGCGCTGGTGCATCAGTCATCCCTGGTAAGGCCAAATATTTACCTCCGCATCGCCGCCGCATCGGGCCAGTTTGTGCTGCCCGCCGCCATCTGGCAGGGCGCCAACCATGCTCGAGCAGCGCATCCTGTTCATCGACGCCGGAGCGATGGTGATCGACAAGCCGGCGGGCCTGCCAGTCGACGCCCCGCGCCGCGGCGGTGACAGCATCGCCGCGCGGCTCGACGAACTCAAATGCGGGTTCAAGCGCGCGCCGACCCCGATGCACCGGCTCGACCAGGATACCTCGGGGTGTCTGCTGCTGGCGCGCAACGCCGACGCCCGCGCCGCGCTGCAGCAGGCGTTCGAGGCGCGGGCGGTGCAGAAATATTATCTCGCGGTGATCGGCCGCGAAGTGGCCGAAGAAAGCGGCGAGATCGATGTCGCTCTGGCCAAGCAATCGAGCGCCGAAGCCGGCTGGCGGATGGTCGGCGACCCCAAGGGCCAGAGCGCGGTGACCCGCTGGCGGCGTCTGGTGGTCAAGGACGGCCAGACTCTGGTCGAGTTCCGTCCGGTGACCGGCCGCACCCACCAGATCCGCGTCCACGCGCGCCTCGGCTTCGACTGCGGCATTGTCGGCGACCGCGTCTACGGCACGCCGGGCGGGCCGATGCTGCTCCACGCCTCGCGGCTGGTGGTGCCGCGCGGCCGTCACGCCGCGATCGACGTCACCGCCCCGCTGCCCGAGCATTTCGGGACCTGGGCCGATGAAGCCTGAGGATGTCGTCATCCCCGAGGACGCGCTCAGCGAGAGTTTCCTCGCCGCGACCGGGCCGGGCGGGCAGAACGTCAACAAGGTCGCCACCGCGGTGCAGTTGCGCGTCGACCTGTTCAAGCTCGGCCTGAGCCCCGACGCGTACGAGCGATTGAAGCAGATCGGCGGCAGCCGCGTCACCAATTCCGGCGAACTGCTGATCACCGCGCGACGCTTTCGCACCCAGGACGCTAACCGCCAGGACGCGCGGGCGCGACTGGCGAAGATGATCGCCGATGCCCATATCGTCCAGGCCAGGCGCCGCCCGACGCGGCCGTCCAAGGCGGCGCGGGCCAAGCGCGTCGAAGGAAAGGTCCAGCGCGGCCAGGTCAAGCGCGCACGGGGCAGAGTGGTGCTCGATTGATGTACGATTTCAAGATCGCGGCGGCGGACAAGGCGACGCTCTACCGCGACCTCGCATCGGCGCTCGACGGGCTGGTCGCCGGCGAGCCCGACCCGGTCGCCAACATGGCCAACGCCGCGGCGCTGATCTGGGAGACGCTGCCCGATCTCAACTGGTGCGGCTTCTATCGCAATGTCGGGGGAGAGCTGGTGGTCGGGCCGTTCCAGGGCCGCCCCGCGTGCATCCGCATCAAGTTCGGCGACGGCGTGTGCGGCGCCGCGGCGGCCACTCTGCAAGCCCAGCGCGTCGACGATGTCCACGCTTTTCCCGGCCACATTGCATGCGACGCCGCCAGCCGCAGCGAGCTGGTGGTGCCAATCGTCGGCGGCGACGGCAATCTGCTCGCGGTGCTCGACCTCGACAGCCCGGAGCCGGCGCGGTTCGATGCGGAGGACGAAGCGGGGTGCGTCAGGCTGGCCGAGGTGTTGGCGCGCGCCCTAGACTAAACTCTGTGTTTTAGCTCAAATGCTCGAGCTGCTCTTCGCTCAAGGATCCCGGGATAATCATCACCGGGCACGGCAATTGCCCCGCGTCGGCGCCGGTGAAATTGGCGACCAAAGGCCCCGGATGCCCGCTCGGCGCCGCGCCCAGCACCAGCGCCGCGATCTCCTTGCGCGTGCCGACATAGTCGCGCACGGTTTTGACCGGCTCGCCCTGCTGCACCACGACCGACGCCGAAATCCCCGACTCGTCGAGGATCTCGCCGACCGAGGCGCTGACTACGCCCTCGATGCGCAGGCGCTGCTCCTCCTCGAACGCGGCCTGGACCCCGCCCCATTGAACGAAATCCTGCGGCTCGACCACTGCCAGCACCTCGACCCGGCCATTGGTCTTGGCCGCGCGGCGGGCGGCGAAACGCAGCGCCACGCGCGCCTCATCGCTGTCGTCGATGATGACGAGATAGGTCCGCCGCTGCCCCGCATCCCCCATGGCGCCTACGGTGCTGCGTCAAAGCGCGGCGAAGCGCAAGCGGCAACACATTCGCATGTCCCGCCCTTGACCCCGCCCGCCGCATTGGCTTTGTGCCGGGCAAGCCTGCGCGCCCTTTTAGCGGAAAGACGCCGATGCCGACCGAACTCAAGATGCCCGCTTTGTCCCCGACGATGGAGGAGGGGACGCTGGCTAAATGGCTGGTCAAGGAGGGCGATGCGGTCAAATCGGGCGACATCCTGGCGGAAATCGAGACCGACAAGGCGACGATGGAGTTCGAAGCGGTCGATGAAGGCACGATCTCGAAAATCCTCGTCGCCGAAGGCTCGGACGGCGTCAAAGTCGGCACCCCGATCGCGCTGATCGCCGGCGAAGGCGAGGACGCCGGCGCGGCGCCAGCCAAGCCTGAGCCGGCCAAGGCACCGGCCGCCAAAACCGAAGAGACGCCCAAAGCGGCCGAACAACCGCCCGAACCCGCACCACCCGCCAAGCCTGTCCCGAGCAAAGTCGAGGGGGGTGGCGGCGAAACCCCGCCAGCCGCCCCTGCTCCGGCGGTTGCGGCCAGGGCCGACAGCGGCGACCGGATCAAGGCCTCGCCGCTCGCCCGCCGCCTCGCCGAAGCCCAGGGCATCGACTTAGCGTCATTGAAGGGCTCCGGCCCCGGCGGCCGCATCGTCCGCGCCGACCTCGGCGCCGCCGGCGGTGCCGCGGCTCAGCCAACCGCAGCCGCGGCACCTTCACCGCATGCCGCCCCGGTCGAGCCGGGCGACATCCCGCACGAGGTCGTCAAGCTCAGCAACATGCGCAAGACCATCGCGCGGCGGCTGACCGAGTCGAAGCAGCAAATCCCGCACATCTACCTGACCGTCGACATCCAGTTCGACGCTTTGCTCAAACTGCGCTCCGAGCTCAACGCCGGTCTCGCGTCGCGCAACATCAAGCTCAGCGTCAACGATTTGATGATCAAGGCGCTCGCCGCCGCGCTGATCGAGGTTCCCGAGTGCAACGTCAGCTTCGCCGGCGACACGCTCATCAAATACAGCCGCGCCGACATTTCGGTCGCCGTGTCGATCCCCGGCGGGCTGATCACCCCGATCGTTGCCAACGCCAACGCCAAGAGCATTTCCGCCATCGCGGCCGAAGTCCACGACCTCGCCGCCCGCGCCAAGGAGGGCAAATTGCAGCCCAACGAATATCAGGGCGGCACCGCGTCGTTGAGCAACATGGGGATGTACGGGATCAAGGCGTTCGACGCGGTGATCAACCCGCCGCAAGCGATGATCATGGCGATCGGCGCGGGCGAGAAGCGCCCATACGTCATCAACGACAGCCTGCAGATCGCGACCGTGATGTCGGCCACCGGCAGCTTCGACCACCGCGCCATCGACGGCGCCGACGGCGCGCGGCTGATGCAGGCGTTCAAACGGCTGGTCGAAAACCCTCTGGCAATGTTGGCTTGATATGAGATGGATTCCCGCCTTGCTGCTTGGGGCGCTGCTCGCCGTGGTCTTGCCGACCGGCCTCGATATGCGGTCGGGGGTATGGATGCATTCCTGGGCCGGCTGGGGGACCATCCGACCGCATGAAGCAAGCCCCGGCCTGCTGTTCTCGCTGCCACTGTTCGCGGCCGCGTCATTGGCGTTCCGGATGTTCTTCAATTGGCACTCCCGCTGAGGCGCGGTCATGGCTGACCGGGCGCCCGCCATCCGCGTCACCGCGATGCCGGCCGACACCAATCCGTATGGCGGGGTGTTCGGGGGGTGGCTGATGAGCCAGATGGCGCTCGCCGCGGGCAGCCTCGCCTCGCGCCACTCGCGCGGCAAGGCGGTGGTCGTGGCGGCCGACGAATTGCGATTTCCCGGAGCGCCCAAGGTGGGCGACGAAATCTCGGTCTATGCCACCATCGAAAAGGAGGGGCGCACCTCGCTGAGCATCGCGGTCGACGCGGTCGCCCGCGAGCGCGACGGCGAGGCCGAAACCAAAGTCGCAACCGGCCGCTTCACCTTTGTGGCGCTCGATAACAACGACAGGCCGCGCGAGATCGCGGAGCAGGAAGCATCTCATGGCTGACACCTACGACCTCATCGTCATCGGCTCGGGCCCCGGCGGCTACGTCGCCGCCATCCGCGCCGCGCAGCTCGGCCTCACCACCGCAATCGTCGAGCGCGCCGAGCTTGGCGGGATCTGCCTCAACTGGGGATGCATCCCGACCAAGGCGCTGCTCCGCTCGGCCGAAGTGCTGCACCACATGCAGCACGCCGAAAGCTTCGGCTTGAGCGCGGGCAAGGTCGGGTTCGATTTGAAAAAAGTCGTCGCCCGCAGCCGCGATGTCGCGGCGCAGATGAACAAGGGCGTCACCGGGCTGATGAAGCGCAACAAGATCGCGGTCCACGCCGGCGAGGCCAAAGTGACCGCCGCCGGCAAGGTCACGGTGACCGCCGCGGGCAAAGCCACCGAGCTGGTCGGGAAACACATCATTGTCGCGACCGGCGCCCGCGCCCGCGAGCTGCCGTTCGCGCAATCCGACGGCAAGCGCGTCTGGACCTACCGCCACGCCATGGCGCCGGCCGAAATGCCGAGCGAATTGCTGGTCATCGGATCGGGCGCGATCGGCATCGAGTTCGCCAGTTTCTACAACGACCTCGGAGCGAAGGTGACGGTGGTAGAAATGCTCGACCGCATCGTGCCGGTGGAAGATGCCGAAGTCAGCCGAGCTTTGGCCAAGTCGCTGACCGGGCAGGGGATCGAATTGCTCACCTCGGCCGGGGTCGAAAGCCTCAAGCCCGACGCCAAGGGCGTTGCCGCGGCGATCAAGGGCAAGGACGGCAAGGTCGCCGAGCGCCGCTTCAGCCACGCCATCGTCGCCGTCGGAATCGCCCCCAACACCGAGAATCTCGGGCTCGAGGGCTTGGGTATCAAAACCACCAAGGGCCACATCGACACCGATTCGATGTGCCGCACCAATGTCTCCGGCGTGTGGGCGATCGGCGACGTCACCGGCCCCCCGTGGCTCGCCCACAAGGCCAGCCACGAAGGCATCATCGCTGCCGAAAGCATCGCCCAGTCGCTCGGCAACAAGGACGTCCACCCGCACGGCATGGACGTGCTCAACATCCCCGGCTGCACCTATTGCCGTCCGCAGGTCGCCAGCGTCGGGCTGACCGAGGCGAAGGCCAAGGAAGCCGGGCATGAGGTCAAGGTCGGCCGCTTCCCGTTCCCCGGCAACGGCAAGGCGATCGCGATGGGCGAAACCGAAGGGTTCGTGAAGACCGTGTTCGACGCCAAGACCGGCGAGCTGCTCGGCGCGCACATGATCGGCGCCGAGGTCACCGAGCTGATCCAGGGTTTTACAATTGGCAAGACCGCCGAACTGGTTGAGACCGATTTCATCAACGCCGTCTTCCCGCACCCGACCTTGTCCGAGATGATGCACGAAAGCGTGCTCGCGGCGTTCGGGCGGGTGATCCACATTTGAACCAGGGGACAATTTCATGAAGCATATGCTGCTCGCCGCCGCCGCGGCCGTTTCGATCGCCGCGCCGGCCCACGCCGAAAAGGTCGTGATCACCGCCGACCGCTATCTCGACGTCTCGACCGGGCGCTATGTCGAAGGTCCCGCGATCTTCGTCGGCGACGACGGCCGCATCACCGCCATCACCCAGGCCGCGGCAACCACCTGGCCGGCCGACACCAAGCACATCAACCTCGCCGGCAAGACCCTGCTGCCCGGCCTCATCGACATGCACGTCCATCTCGACGGCCCGGCCGACATCGGCGGCTACCGCGGGCTCGAGTTCACCGACAGCTTCTGGCAGGCGACCGCGGTCGGCAACGCCAAGGCGATGCTCGACGCCGGCTTCACCACCGTGCGCAACGTCGGCTCGGGCAACCGCAACGACATTGGTTTGAAGCAGGCGATCGATGCCGGCTACGCGGTCGGCCCGCGCGTCGTCCCGGCGGGCTACGCGCTAGGCGCCACCGGCGGCCATTGCGATTCGACCTTCCTTCCGCCCAGCCTGGAAAAGGACAAGAAAGAGGAAGGCATCGGCGACGGCCCCGAGGAGCTCCGCCACCAGGTCCGCCGCCAGCGTAAGTTCGGCGCCGAAGTCATAAAAATCTGCGCCACCGGCGGGGTGTTCTCGCGCAATACCGAGCCCGGCCAGCAGCAATTGTCCGAAGCCGAAATGCGCGCGATCGCCGACGAGGCGCATCAATGGGGCGTGCGCGTCGCCGCGCACGCCCACGGCGCGAGCGGGATCAAGGCCGCGATCCGCGCCGGAATCGACACCATCGAGCATGCCAGCCTTGTCGACGACGAAGGGATCCGCCTCGCCGCGGCGCGCAAGCAGCCGGTGTGGTTCGGGATGGACATCTACAACACCGACTACACCCAGGCCGAGGGCGCCAAGAACGGCGTGCTCCCCGACAACCTCCGCAAGGACCGCGAAGTCGCCCAGATCCAGCGCGACAATTTCCGCAAAGCCCATCGCGCGGGCGTGAAAATGGTCTTCGCCAGCGACGCCGGGGTGATGCCCCACGGCCAGATCGGCAAGCAGTTCCGTACCATGGTGCAATACGGGATGACGCCCTTGGAGGCGATCCAGGCGGCCACCCGCAACGGCGCCGATGCGCTTGGCCGCACCCGCGACGTCGGCGCCATCGCGGTCGGCCGCTACGGCGATTTCGTCGCGGTGACCGGCGACCCGACCCGCGACGTGACCGTGCTCGAGCGCCCCGACTCGGTGGTCAAGGGCGGCAAGTTGATCGCCCGCAGCAACTGATGAACCTCGACCGCGCGCGCATCGCCGAGAAATTCGCGCGCGCGGTCAACATGGATGCCGACGAGCTCGAAGCGTGGCTGGAAACGCCCGAAAGCCGCCGCGTCGGGTTCACCGCGGCCGGCACGAGCGAAAGCGTCGGCCATGCCAGCGGGCGGCGCATCGTCGCCATATTGCGCACCCACGGAACGCGCCTGTCCGACGATGATTATGCCCATATGCGCAAGGTCGCCGGCTACGTCGCCCGCCACCGCGCGCAGGAGCCGGCGAACATGGTCACCTCGCGCTGGCGCTATTCGCTGATGAACTGGGGCCACGATCCGTTGAAGGAAGGACCGGCATGAAGCGCGGCTATTGCGACAACATCGAGAAGCAGACCATCGGCAACAGCGACTTCCGCCGCGTGCTCTACACCGGCGAGCATCTCCAGCTGGTGCTGATGACGCTCAAGCCGGGCGAGGAGATCGGCTCCGAGGTCCACGAGGACCGCGACCAGTTCTTCCGCATCGAGGAAGGCGAAGGCGTGGTCGACATCGACGGCAAGGCCAATCCGGTCGAGGATGATTTCGCGGTGATCGTCCCCGCAGGCGCCCGCCACAACGTCCGCAATACCGGCAGCGCTCCGCTCAAATTCTACACGCTCTATGGCCCGCCCGAGCATATCGACGGCATCACCCATGCCACCAAGGCCGACGCCGAAAAGCGCCATGCCGACGAGGAATGGGACGGCAAGACGACCGAGTGATAGAGCGGCGGGCATGACCATGCTCGACCGCTTGGCCGTGGTTCCGCTGGCGGCGATGCTGCTCGCCGCGGACCAGCCGGCGCCCGCCGATTTCGCCGCCGACGCGCGCTCGATCGAGACGTTGGTCAACGCCAATTACGCCTACCTCGAGCGCTTCCCCGGCGGCCGCATGCCGATCACCGCCAAGCTCCGCGCCGAAGCCGATACGGTAGCGAGCGGACGCGAGCTGGTGCGTTACTCGGAGCGCGCTTTAGCCTTGCTCGCCGACCATCACGCGATCACCGGCGCCTCGACCAAGGACAGCCGCGCGGTGTTTCCCAGCTACGGCGACCTGTGGGTCGAGCCGCGCGGGCGCGGTTTCGTGATCGAGGCGGTGCGCGCCGACAGCCCCGCGGCGCAAGCCGGAATTACCCGCGGCGACCATCTGCTGGCGATCGACGGCGTTCCCACCGCGGCGGCGGTCGCGGCGTTCTGGGCCGACCTCGGCGCTACAGGCGGCGGCGCGCGCGACGGCTTTGCGGCGCGGGTCCTCGCCGCCGGCCGCCGCGACCGCCCGCGCATTCTGACCGTCGGCAACCCGCTGTCGCGGCCGCGCGACCTGTCGCTGCCCAACCTCTACATGCAGCCGCGCGCCGACCGGCCCGAGGTCGCGGCCAGCACCGTCGGGCGCAACCTCGTCATCAAGTTCAACGATTCGCTCGGCAGCGACGCCACCATCCCCGCGTTCGATGCCGCGATGGCCACGGCCAGGCCTGGGCAGCCGGTCATCCTCGACCTGACCGACACCCCCAGCGGCGGCAACACCACCATCGCCCGCGCCATCCTCGGCTGGTTCGTCGCCAAGCCGAGCTTCTACCAAGTCCACACGCTCCCTGCGGAAGAGCGCCGCACCGGCATCGCGCGCCAATGGGTCGAGCAGGTCCTGCCGCGCATTGGAAAACGCCATCGCGGCCCGGTGACGGTGCGCGTCGGGCGCTGGACCGGCAGCATGGGCGAGGGGCTGGCGATCGGGTTCGACGCGATCGGCGCCCGCGTCGAGGGCGACCGCATGGCCGGGCTGCTCGGCGCAATCTACGATCACAAGCTCGAGAAATCGGGGCAGATCATCAAATTCCCCACCGAGCGCCTGTCCGCCGTCGATGGCACCCCGCGCGAGCGCTTCGTCCCGCGACCCATCGGGTCGCGCTGAGCGGGCCCCGTTGCATCGATTAGCCGAGTGCTTACGGTGGGCTGTGGCCTGAAGAGGGGATGACGAGTGATTGCGAAGTATCTGGCGACGCTGATGCTGCTCAGCTCGGGAGCTACCGCCGCCCCCACCTACATCCACGCCGGACGCCTGATAGCGGTTCCCGGCCAGGCGGTGCGCGGGCCCTCGACCATCGTGGTGGATCAGGGCCGCATCATCTCCGTGACGGACGGCCTCACCCGCGTCGAGCCCGGCACCCCCTTCATCGACCTCAGCACAAAAACCGTGCTCCCCGGCCTGATCGACAGCCACGTCCATCTGTCGTCGGACCGCGGCGGCGAGGCCGGGCTCATCGCCTTCATGCGCGAGGAGCCGCAAATGAACGCGCTCGAGGCGCAGATGAACGGCATGAAGACCCTGCGCGCGGGCTTCACCACCGTCCGCAACTTGGGCGACGACGGCGCCACGCTGGCGCTGCGCGAGGCGATCAAGCGCGGCTGGGTGCAGGGCCCGCGGATCGTCGATGCCGGGCAGTCGATCTCCACCACCGGCGGCCACATGGACGGCCGCGGCGGGCTCAACGACGACCTCGTCGCGCATTTGCCGCAACCGGAAAACCTGTGTGACAGCGTCGAAACCTGCCGCAAGGTCGTGCGCCGCCAGATCGACCGCGGCGCCGACGTCATCAAGTTCGCCACCACCGGCGGGGTCAACAGCGGCACCGGGCTCGCCACCCGCATGTTCGCCGACGAGGCCAAGGCCTTGGTCGACACCGCCCACGCCTACGGCCGCAAGGTCGCGGTCCACGCGCACGGCGCCGACGGCATCAAGCTGGCCTTGCGCTCGGGCGCCGATTCAATCGAGCACGGCACCGTGATGGACGACGAAATCGTCCGCACCATGGCCCGTCAGGGCACCTATTACGTGCCGACGCTATCGACCGTGAACGGCTATCTCGAGCGCCTCGCCGCTAATCCGAACGCCTACGAGCCGAGCGTCAAGGCGCAGATCGACTGGCGCATCGGCATCACCGGGCAGAGCCTCAAAAAAGCGGTCCCGGCCGGGGTCAGGATCGCCTTCGGCACCGACGCCGGGGTCAGCAAGCACGGCCGCAATGCGGACGAGTTCGAGCTAATGGTCAAATGGGGCATGACGCCCGCCGCGGCGATCAAGGCCGCCACCGTCAACGCCGCCGATTTGCTCGGGCTGGCCAGCGAAATCGGCACCATCGAGCCCGGCAAAAGCGCCGACCTCATCGCGGTCACGGGCGACCCGCTGAGCGATGTGACGGTGCTTAAGCAGGTCGCGTTCGTGATGGCCCGCGGCGAGGTGGTCAAAGGCGATTGACCTCGCTCGGTTTCACCCGAAAAAGTCGGCCATTCCGGCGGTCGGATTGTCGCCGGCAAGATAGCCGATCAGCTCGATCGTCAGGTCCGTGACATCATCGCCGTCCTGATAGAGATCGAGCCTCGTGCTGTCGTTGACGCCGTCACCATTGCTGTCGAATGCGGTCAGCGTTCCGACATTGTCCTGGCCGGCCGAGCGCTCCGCGACGTAGAGATAATTCTGGCGCCCGCTGATCTGGGGATCGGCATCGACCGCGTTGCTGAGGTAGATGGTGTCGCCCTCGCCGGGGTTGAAATCATATATCCGGTCGATCCCGCTGTCTGCCCGTGAGTCGGTTACCTGGTTATAGCCGAACTGATCCGTACCCGTGCCGCCCCACAGCTGGTCCGCCCCAAATTGACCGACCAGCACGTCGTTGCCCGCGCCGCCCTCGAGCAGGTCGGCGCCGCCGGCGAATTCGTTGGCCACGCCCATGTCCCCGTGGAGATTGTCGTTGCCGTCGCCGCCATTGAGCTGGTCGGCGCCGAGGCCGCCGAGGAGATAATCGAGGCCGATCCCGCCGAACAGCCGGTCGCTGCCGTCGCCGCCATCGAGGCGGTCGTTGCCGCCCAATCCGCTGAGTTGATCGTCCCCGCCGTAGCCGTAAATCTCGTCGTTGTTCTTGGTGCCGGTCAGGTTATTCGGATTGTTGTTCCCCTTGATCCGCGCCATGCGCTTGCCCTTCCGCTCAGTGGCGATGCTCAAGCCGGCTGCAGCCGCAGCGGGGCGAACGTCGCTCGTTTCACGAGGAGTCGCTCATTAACAGAATTTAACCCTCGTTCCAAACCCGCTATAACAGCTGCCGTCACCCGCTGAGGCTCGTGAAATGCAATGAACCAACGGCGCCGCCCGGTTGACCCCCAGCACCTCCCCCGCTAAAGGCCCGCTCGTCCGCGGAGCTGCGATTCCTCGCACCCCGGCGGGCAAGAGCTGAACATTGCTCGACGACGCGAAGGCCGGTGACCCCGCGGGGATCGCCGGAGTTCGCGCATTTTCGTTTGGGCAAAGTAACCGCCGGGCCTGTCCCGGCACAGAAAGGTGAAGGCTTCATGCCGACGATTAACCAGCTGATCCGCAAGGGTCGCGATCCGCAGAAGGCCAAGTCCAAGGTCCCTGCGATGGAGCAGAACCCGCAAAAGCGCGGCGTCTGCACCCGCGTCTATACGACCACCCCGAAGAAGCCGAACTCGGCGCTGCGCAAGGTCGCCAAGGTGCGCCTGACCAACCAG
>NZ_JANPKO010000003.1:0-34836 GCF_031426035.1 Sphingomonas sp.
GGATCACTGTCGGGATGGTCTTGAGGCTCTCGTCGCCGCGGATGTGCTTGAGCACTTCGCGGCCGTCCTTCCGCGGCAAATTGAGATCGAGCAGGATCAGGTCGGGCCGCGGCGCGCCGGCATATTCTCCCTGCTGCGCGAGAAAGGCGAGCGCCTCGACGCCGTCGATTGCGACATGCAGCTTGACCGCGCTGTTGGCGCTGCGAAACGCCTCCTGCGTCAGGCGCACGTCGCCGGGGCTGTCTTCGACCAGCAGGACGTTCGTCAACATGGCTGTTTGCTTTCCTGAAGGTCGCCGAGCGAGAAGGTGAAGGTCGATCCCGCGCCGGGCGCCGAGCTGACCGAGATTTCGCCGCCATGGCGGTCGATGATCTTCTTGCAGATCGCGAGGCCGATCCCGGTGCCGGAGAATTGCTCGCGCGTGTGGAGCCGCTGGAACATCCCGAAAATGCGATCGAAATATTCCGGATCGATGCCGAGCCCGTTGTCCTTGACTGAAAACACCAGGGGCTTGTCGCGGCCGGCGCGGTGCGCCGAGACATGCACCTGGGGCGTGGCGTCCTTGTTGTATTTAATCGCGTTGCCGACGAGGTTCTGGAACAGCTGGACCAATTGCATCTGGTCGGCGCGCACCATCGGCAGCGAATCCGAAGTGATCACCGCGCCGCTCTCGGTAATCGCCCCGCTGAGATTGACCAGCGCGCGGTCGAGCGCCTTCTGGCTCGAGACGCGGGCCAGCTCGATGCGGTTGGTCCCGACCCGCGAATAAGCCAGCAGGTCCTGGATCAGCCGTTTCATGCGGCTCGCCCCGTCGACCGCGAAGCCGATGAATTCGTCGGCGTCGCTGTCGAGCTTGCCGACATAGCGCTTGGCGAGCAGCTGGGTGTAGCTCGACACCATCCGCAGCGGCTCCTGTAAATCGTGCGACGCGATGTAAGCGAACTGGCTGAGCTCCTCGTTGGAACGATTGAGCTCGTCGATCTTCTTGATCAGGTCGGCCTCGGCCGCCTTGCGCACGCTGAGGTCGCGGATCGCGGTGGTGACGAGGATGCCGTCGCTGCTTTCGAGCGGGCTGAGCATCAGCTCGATCGGGAATTCGCCACCGTCCTTGCGCAGCGCGATGAGCTCGATGCCGGTGCCGATCTGCTGTGCCAGCGCTTCTTCCGCCGAGCGCAATTTGTCGGCGATCAGCCGCGCCGCGAAGCCGACCGGGATGATGTCGGTGACCTTGCGCCCGATCAGTTCGTCACGGCTGTAGCCGAACTGCTTTTCGGCCTGCACGTTGAGCAGCACGATTTCGCCGCTCGGGTTGACCACCACCATCGGGTCGGGCGCCGCCTCGAGCAGCCCGCGATAGCGTTGCTCGGCGCGCTTCATCAGTTCTTCGGCGGCCTTGCGCTTGCTGATGTCGCGGATCGCCGCGGTGACCAGGATTCCTTCCGGGCTGTCGAGCGGGCTGAGCATGATCTCGATCGGGAACTCGCCGCCGTCCTTGCGCAGCGCGACGAGCTCGATGCCGGTGCCGATCTGCTGCGCCAGCGCTTCCTCCGCCGAGCGCAGGCCGTCCGCGATCAGCCGCTCGGCGAACCCTTCGGGGATGATGTTGGTGACCGGCTGGCCGATCAGTTCGTCGCGGGTGTAGCCGAGCTGCTTCTCGGCCTGGACGTTGAGCAGCACGATCTCGCCCAGTTCGTTGACCACGATCATCGCGTCGGGCGCCGCCTCGAGCAGCCCGCGGTAGCGCCGTTCCGTGCGCGCCAGCTCCTCCTCCGCCGCCTTGCGGATGCTGATGTCGCGGATCGCCGCGGTGACTAGCATGCCGTCGGCGCTCTCGAGCGGGCTGAGCATGATTTCGATCGGGAATTCGCTGCCGTCGCTGCGCCGCCCGGTCAGCTCGATCCCGGTGCCGATCTGCTGCGCCAGCGCCTCGGCCGAGGTGCGGCTGCCGTCGGCGATCAGCCGCTCGGCGAACCCGGTAGGGATGATGTCGGTTACCTTGCGCCCGATCAATTCGTCACGGGGGTAGCCGAATTGCTTCTCCGCCTGGACGTTGAGCAGCACGATCTCGCCGCTCTGGCTGACCACCACCATGGCGTCGGGCGCGGCTTCGAGCAGGCCGCGGTAGCGCTCCTCGGCGCGCTTCATCAATTCCTCGGCGGCCTTGCGCGTGCTGATGTCACGGATCGCCGCGGTGACCAGCACGCCCTCGCTGCTGCGCAGCGGGCTGAGCATGATCTCGATCGGGAACTCGCCGCCGTCCTTGCGCAGCGCGACCAGTTCGATGCCGGTGCCGATGCGCTGCGCCAGCGCTTCCTCGGCCGAGCGCAGACCATCGGCGATCAGCCGCTCGGCGAACCCCTCGGGAATGATATTGGTGACGCGCTGCCCGATCAGTTCGTCGCGGCGGTAGCCAAGCTGCTTTTCGGCCTGGACGTTGAGCAGCACGATCTCGCCCCGCTCGTCGACTACGATCATCGCGTCGGGGGCGGCCTCAAGCAGCCCGCGGTAGCGCCGCTCGGTGCGCGCCAGTTCGTCCTCGGCTGCCTTGCGGATCGAAATATCGCGGATCGCCGCGGTGACCAGCATGCCGTCGGGGCTGTCGAGCGGACTGAGCATGATCTCGATCGGAAATTCGCCGCCGTCCTTGCGCAACGCGACGAGCTCGATTCCGGTGCCCATGTTCTGCGCGAGCGCTTCGGCCGACGAGCGGCTGCCGTCGGCGATGATGCGCTCGGCGAAACCAGTCGGGATGATGTCGGTGACCTTGCGCCCGATCAATTCGTCGCGCGGGTAGCCGAACTGCTTTTCCGCCTGGACGTTGACGAGGACGATTTCGCCGCCCTCATCGACCACTACCATGGCGTCGGGCGCGGCCTCGAGCAGCCCGCGGTACCTCGCTTCCGACCGTGCCAGCTGCGCTTCCGGCGCGCTGCTCATTCCGGCCGATTTGATCGCGATCATGTTCAAACTGAGTTCCCAGGCCGGCAAGCGGGAGGAAACGGCGTCTCTCAGTTACCCGCGCGCTTGCGGCCAAAGCGGGCAATCCTTTCGCGTTACCGGCCAGCCGATAATAAGATACTGCCACTACGTTCATTACGGACGAGAAATGGCCGGCCTGCGCTTTTCCGCTGTCCGGCGAACGGCCTATCCAAATGCGCGGCGCGGATTACATCCAGAATGGATTTTCTTCGCGGGGGGAGAATGCGCGCTGCGGCCACCGGCGCGGCTGGCGTCCTGCATCACAGGCGGGAAAAATGGTGGGCGTGGCAAGGATTGAACTTGCGACCCCTGCGATGTCAACACAGTGCTCTACCACTGAGCTACACGCCCACTCGGAGGCGCATTTAGCCGCGCCCCCGTCCCCGTGCAACCCGCCCGCCGGCACCGTTGCGTTCGGGCGGCACGGTCTCGGCCATCGCGTCGAGCGCGGCGGCGACCCCGGCCGGCACCTGGCCCGGCGCAGCGCTCGCCATCGCCGACCACAGCACCGCGCCGTCGGCGGCGTGCACTGCCAACCCGAGCGTCGGCGCTCCGTCCCACAGCACCAGCCTGGCGACCAGCCGCGGCTCGTCCCCTGCGCTTGGCTGCGATCGGACGGCATAGCCGCGCCGGCTGAGCTCGGTGACCAGCAGCTCGCCGGTGGCGCGGGCCAGCGGTTCGTAGGCGGCGTCCCCGGTGGCGTTGACCACCGGCGCGACGATCAACGGCTGGGCGGAGGGCGCGGCCCGCCCGGCCAGCCACAGCGCGGCGGCCGCAATGACCACAATTGCCAGCACCGCCAAGCACCGCCGCACTGCGCTCGTAGCGGGCGGTGCCTCGACCAACGGCCCCACCCCGCGCAGCCGGTAGCCGCGCTTGGGCACGGTTTCGATCAGCCGCGGCGCGCGCGGGTCGTCGCCGAGCGCCCGGCGCAACTGGCCGATCACCACCGACACGCTGTTCTCGCTCAGTCGCCGCCCGCCCCACACCTCGGCGATCAGCGTCTCGCGCGACACGATGCCGCCGTCCGCCCGGCACAGCAGCTCCAGCGTGCGCGCGGCGCGATGCTCGAGCCGGCGCTGCTCGCTTTGTGCGCTGAGCTCGCCGCCCTCGGGCTCGAACGTCCATTTGCCGATGCGATACATGCGCGCTCCCCTCGCCCTGATCGCGTGATAGCGGGGCCGCGCCTAGCATCCGTCATTTTTCTTTAGTGAAACTTGAATTGCCGCCGCCGCGCCGCGCGCTTCAGGCTGGCATGAACGAAGAGGGGACCCAGCGCATGACCACATCCTTCACGCCGCGCGTGGCGGGCGCGGCCCTCGCCGCGCTACTCGCTCTGACCTCTGCCTGCTCGGTCCCCGCAACCCCGCCCGCGCCCGCCGAACGCCCGCTCGCCGACGGCCGCCTGATGTCACCCGAGCCAGTCGCCCTCAATGTCTGGTACATGCGCCAGCCGCCGCGCACCTGGTCGGCGGTGATCGGCAACGTCGGCATCGTCGAGCAGTCCGACGGCGTGGTGCTGATCGACAGCGGCGGCTCGATTCCCGACGGCCGCGAGATCGTCGCCGCGGTCGCCCGCCTGACCGCCAAGCCGATCAAGGCGGTGGTCGTCACTCACTGGCACAACGACCACCCGCTTGGCCTGCCCGCCATCCTCGAGAAATTCCCCCGCGCGCGCATCATTGCCACCACCGCCACAGCGCGCTTGATGGCCGATCCCGAAGTGCTCGGCGTCGGCGTCGGCGCGCCTGACCCCGAGCGGCGGAAGCAACGCGCTGGTGCCGCGGCCGAGCGCAGCGCCGGCTATCGCCAGCGCGCGCAAGATCCGTCTTTGCCCGAGGCGGTCCGCGGTGAATATGCCGCCGAGGCCAAGTGGGTGATGACCCGCGTCCAGCGCCAGGACGGCAATTACGTCGTCGTCCCCAGCGAAACCTTCACGTCCACGCTGCTGATCGACGATCCCGTTGCCCCGGTCCAGCTGCTGTTCCTCGGCCGCGCCAATACCAAGGGCGACGCTTTTGCCTGGCTGCCGCGCCAGAAGGTGATGATGACCGGCGACGCGGTGGTCCTCCCCACCCCCTACGGTTTCGTCGGCCCGATCGCCCCGTGGCTCGCCACGATCGAGCGCCTGCAGCGTTATGATTTCAAGCTGCTGATTCCCGGCCACGGCACGGTCCAGCGCGACCGCGCGTATCTGGCGACGCTGACCTGGTCGATGGAGGATATCCGCTGCCAGGCCGCTGGGCTCGCCAGAACCGTGTCGACCCCCGAGCAAGCTCTCGCCCGGTTCGACCGCAGCGAGCACATCCGCCGCTTCAAGGCCGACAATCAATGGAAGCGTGAGTGGCTCGACGGCTATTGGCTCGACGGCATGGTCGAAACCGCGTTCAAGCAGGCGAAAGGCATCACGCTCGAGCAACGGCCCGACGGCGGCTGACGCTCACCAGCCGGCCAACGCCCTACAGCCGCCCGTGCTGGTCCTCGGTCTGGAAGATGCGGTCGACCTCGGCCACCAGGTCTTTCAAATGGAACGGCTTGGACAGCAATTTGGCCTCGGGCGCGGTGCGTCCGCCCTGCAGCGCGACGGCGGCGAAGCCGGTGATGAACATGACGCGGATCGCGGGATCGATCGCCGACGCCTTCTGGGCCAGCTCGATGCCGTCCATCTCGGGCATCACGATGTCGGTCAGCAGCAAATCGAAGCGACCTGCCTCGAGCAACGGCATCGCCTCGGTGCCGCAGCCGACCGCCTCGACCTCGTAGCCGACCCGCTGCAACGCGCGCTGCAGATACTCGCGCATCGACGTGTCGTCTTCTGCCAGCAGGATTTTCGCCATCACGCCCTTGTATGCGCGCAACATTTAACATTTTCCAGCCGAACTATTGGTTAATCGGCGCGCAAATGGGACAGGTCGCGCGTTGACCGGCGATGACCCCGCCCTAAGGTGCGCGCCTTGCCTTGCGAAATCCTCCCTCCCCCGCTCGTCCACCGCGCCCGCGGCGGGCTGCCGGTGCTGCTGTCGGTGCCCCACGCCGGGCGCGATTATCCGGCGTGGCTGGTCGCGCTCGCCAACGGCGGCCGCGCCTCGCTCGAGCCGCTCGAGGATCCGCTGGTCGACCGCCTCGCCGCGCCGGCGATCACGGCCGGAATCGCCGCGGTGGTTGCGCGCACCCCGCGCGCGGCGATCGACTGCAACCGCGGCGAGGATGAAATCGACCCGCTGGTGGTTGCCGGCAGCGGCGCGCGGCGCACCAGCGCGCGCGCCCGCGGCGGGCTCGGCATTGTCCCCGGCCGCACCGCCGCTCACGGCACCTTGTGGCGCCACCCGATCACCCGGCGCCAGCTCGACGAGCGCATCGCGCAAGCGCACCGCCCCTATCACGCGGCGATCGCGGCGGAGCTTGAGGCGCTCGCCAACCGCTTCGGCGGCGCCATATTGCTCGATTGCCAT
Organism: Sphingomonas sp.; assembly: GCF_031426035.1. Taxonomy (GTDB): domain Bacteria; phylum Pseudomonadota; class Alphaproteobacteria; order Sphingomonadales; family Sphingomonadaceae; genus Sphingomicrobium. Next base: position 6,432 of record NZ_JANPKO010000003.1, read on the forward strand.
TCGATGCCCCCGCCCCCGCCCGGCGGCCATCAGGTGATCCTCGGCGACCGTTACGGGCGCAGCGCGGCGGGGTGGGTGACCTCGCAGGCGATGAGGATCGTGTCCGCGGCGGGCTTCACCGTCGGGGTCAACGACCCCTTCGCGGGCGGGCATATCGTCGAGCGCCACGGCGCGCCGGGCCGCGATGTCCACGCGCTGCAGGTCGAGCTCGACCGGCGGATCTACCTCGGTAGCGACAGCCACGCGTTCGACCGCGTCGCCGCGCTGCTCCACACGCTCGCAGAGAACCTCAGCCGCCAGCTGCTCGATCGCCAGCTGCCCGCGGCCGCCGAATAAAAAACGGCCGCCCCGGGTTGCCGGGACGGCCGAGTTCAGGGGAACGCACCACAGGGTGCGCCGCCACCGCGCAGCCCGAGAAGGGGGGACAGGGGCCGCCCGGCGGTGTCCAGTCTAGATAGGCGGGCGCCGCGCCGGTTCAATATCGCCAAACGGTCGGCTTATCGCGCAAGCGTCACGCTTCGGCGGTCTCGGCCGGCGCCTTGGTCGGCTGCGCCTGCTGGGCCGGGACCGGGCCCTTGCCCTGGGCGACCTGGCGCGCGAACACGTCGCGGATCTGCGACAGCGAGAACAAATGCGCGAAGATCAGGGCGAGCATGCCGTTCTGGTTCATCTTCCTCAGCTCGTCGCCGCGCAGCTCGCGCAATTTCTCTTCGTCGATCATCTGGAAGCCGCGGTAGACGAACGGCTGTTCGGCGCCCTGCGGCTGGATCGCCACTTCGCCGTCCATCAGCAGGCCCGACTTGGTCAGCTCGGCCATGAACGCGGCGGTGCGCTGGCCGGCGGTCTCGAACTGTTCGCAGAACTGCAGGATGGCCTTGGTCGCCTCGCTCGGCTGGTCGCCGTCGAACAGCGCCTCGCCCTCTGAGAAATCGCCGATCACCCCCGAATTGGGGTCGAAGCACAGCGACAGTTCGTCGCTGTCGGGGCGTATGCGGGCGAGCAGGAACGGGTAACGCCGCAGATAAGCGGGGATGTACAGCTCGGGGTCGCGCGGCAGGCCGTTTTCGTCAAGGAATGCATTGGTCCCCTCGTTGAGCCCCATCAAGGCCAACGGGATCGGATTGTCGCCAAGGGAGAAGACGATCGGGTAGGAGCGCTGGAGCAGCCCGAATTCGTCGACCGTGACCGGGAAGGCGTGGGTGGCGCCGATCATCGGCGCCTGGTTGAGGCGGCGGATGTGCATCTTGCCATGCTGGGTCGCGTTGAGCGGCTCGAGCGCGGTGTAGAACAACGGCAAGGACTGGTTCGGCGCGGCTGTCGCCATGGGGGAAGGTCTCCTGGGGTCGGGCCCGGACACCGCGAACGAGCGCGCGCATCGAGCCGCTAGAATAAAGCGCCCCGCCCTCTAGGCACCCAAGCCCCGAAGCGCAAGCCGAGACGTCCGCGCGCGCGACAGCCCGCCCGCGCCGCGCGACGCCTTCCCCGCAGGCACAATTCATGGCGTGTTCAACCCTTGACTGCGAAGCCGGCGCCAGCATGGTGCCATCCAAGTGACAATCGCGACCTTCATCGCTTTGCTTCCGGCGTTGCTCGGCATCGCCGGGGCGGAGCCGGCCGAGGAGCGCGTGCGCACGCTCGTCGTCCAGGACCAGATCCTGATCCGGGTGCCGGTGCGGCCAAGGCAGCTGCCGACGCCGCTGCAATGGGTCGAGCGCAAGGGACCAAAATGCATTGCCTCGAGCGCCATCCGCGGGGCGACCTTGTCGGGCCCCGAACAAGTCGATTTCCTGCTGTTCGACCGGCGCCGGGTGCGGGCGCGGCTCGACAATAATTGCCCGGCGCTCGACTTCTACGCCGGCTTCTACCTCAACCCCGACGATCAGCGAATCTGCGCCGGCCGCGACGCCATTCGCTCGCGCATCGGGGGCAGTTGCATGATCGACCGCTTCCGTGAATTGGTGCCCAGGCTCAAGCGCTGACGGCACCCCCCCGAGGCCGCTCGGCGGCGGCACCGGCGGGCCCCTCGCCGCCACACAAAAGGGGCCGGGCGCAGCGCGCTAGCTCCAAGCGTTAAAAAATGGTATAAGCGACCCATGCTAAGGGTTTGTTGGATCGTTGGTCACCACAGATCCAAGACGAAGGTCCGGCATGACCCGGTCTTTGCCTGGCGGAGTGAGTGCAAGTATTGCGGCGAGCCGATGGTTAGGCTGGCGCACCATAAATGGTGCCTCGAAAGCGACATTCCGCCGGAATCGAGGGTCGTCAATTCCCACTGACCGGGTTGCCGCCAAGCTAGTTTCCTTGACAATCGCGCGCACGCGGGCTTAGCCGCACAGGTGCGGCAGCGACTGTTGCGCTGCCCCTCTTTTTTCCGGATTTTGCATGTCTTTCGCCGATCTCGGCCTTTCCGACGAATTGCTGCGGGCAGTTGCCGACAGCGGCTATGGGGAGCCGACCCCGATCCAAAAGGGCGCCATCCCCGCGGTCCTGATGGGCAAGGATCTGGTCGGCATCGCCCAGACCGGCACCGGCAAGACCGCCGGTTTCGTGCTCCCGATGATCGACATCCTCGCCCAGGGCCGGGCCCGCGCCAGGATGCCGCGCTCGCTGATCCTCGAGCCGACCCGCGAGCTGGCCGCGCAGGTCGCCGAGAATTTCGAGAAATACGGCAAGTATCACAAGCTCTCGATGGTGCTGCTGATCGGCGGCGTGCAGATGGGCGACCAGGTCAAAGCGCTGGAAAAGGGCGTCGACGTGCTGATCGCCACCCCGGGCCGGCTGATGGACTTGTTCGGGCGCGGCAAGATCATGCTCAACGACTGCAAGCTGCTGGTCATCGACGAGGCCGACCGCATGCTCGACATGGGCTTCATCCCCGACATCGAGGAGATCTGCACCAAGCTGCCGCGCGACCGCCAGACCTTGCTGTTCTCGGCGACCATGCCGCCGCCGATCCAGAAGCTCGCGGCGAAGTTCTTGAGCGACCCCAAGCAGGTCGAGGTGGCGCGCCCGGCGACCGCCAACATCAATATCGAGCAGCGGCTGGTCGAAGTCCGCGGCGACAAGAAGAAGGACGCGCTGCGCGACATCTTGCGCGCCGCCGAGTTCAAGAACGCGATCATCTTCTGCAACCGCAAGACCACCGTGCGCGAGCTGACCACCAGCCTCAAGCGCGCCAAAATCTCGGTCGGGCAGATCCAGGGCGACATGGACCAGTCGAGCCGGATCGCCGAGTTCGACCGCTTCAAGGCGGGCGAGATCAACGTGCTGGTGGCGTCCGACGTCGCAGCGCGCGGGCTCGACGTCAAAGGCGTCAGCCATGTCATCAATTTCGACGTGCCGTGGCAGCCCGACGACTACATCCACCGCATCGGCCGCACCGGGCGCGCGGGGATGAGCGGCATCGCGATCACGCTGGCGACGCGCGAGGACGCCGAAGCGGTCGCCGCGATCGAGAAATTGACCGGCATGAAGATTGCCCGGGTCAGCAGCACGGTCGATGCCGCCGCGGCTGAACCGGCCGAGGCACCGCGAGAGAAGGCCGAGCCAAGGCCGCGCGGCCGCACGCCGGCGCCGGCGCCGGCGCCGGCGCGCGCTGACGCCCCCCCGCGCGAGCGCGAACAGGCGCCCGAGCGAGCAGCCGAACCGCGCCGCGAACCGCGCGAGCGGGCACGTCCCGAGCGCGTGACCGCCGCGCGGGAACCCGAGCCGGCCGCCGCGCCGGTCGCCGAAGACGCCGACGAAGCGTGGAACGGCCCGCTCCCCAGCTTCCTCTCCAGAAGCGCGGGTTAGCCGGCGCTCGCAGCCTGCCGGTAGCGCTCGAGGAACTGCTGCGCGTGGGCGGCGAAGCGTTGGCCCGCGATGGCGTCGCGCAGGCCCCCCATCAGGCGCTGGTAGAACCACAGATTATGCTCGGTCATCAGCATCGAGCCGAGGATTTCGCCCGACTTCACCAAGTGGTGGACGTAGGCGCGCTCGAAGCTTGAGCAAGCGGGACATGGGCAGCCGGATTCGATCGGATCGCGCTCCTCGGCAAAACGCGCGTTGCGCAAGTTGAGCGGGCCGTCGGCGGTGAACGCCTGGCCGGTGCGCCCCGAGCGGGTCGGCAGCACGCAGTCGAACATGTCGATCCCGCGCCGCACCGCCTCGACGATGTCGTCGGGCTTGCCGACGCCCATCAGATAGCGTGGTTTGTCTTCGGGAAGCTGGCCCGGCGCATAATCGAGGCAGGCCAGCATCGCCTCCTGGCCTTCGCCGACCGCCAGCCCCCCGACCGCGTAACCGTCGAAGCCGATGTCGATCAGCGCGTCGGCCGAGGTCTTGCGCAGGCCTTCATCGAGCGCGCCCTGCTGGATGCCGAACAAAGCGGCGCGTGCGGCATGCTCCTTGCCGCCGTCGAACGCCGCTCGCGACCGCTTTGCCCAGCGCATCGAGCGCTCCATCGCCGCCGCCTGCTGGTCCACGCTCGACGTGGTAGGAACCAGTTCGTCGAACGCCATCACGATGTCGGCGCCGAGCAGCCGCTGGACCTCGACCGAGCGCTCGGGGCTGAGCATGTGGCGGGTGCCGTCGAGGTGGCTTTTGAACGACACGCCCTCCTCGCTGACCTTGGCGAGGTCGGCCAGGCTCATCACCTGGTAGCCGCCGCTGTCGGTCAGGATCGGGCCGTCCCAGCCCATGAATGTGTGCAGCCCGCTGAGCCTGGCGACGCGCTCGGCGCCGGGGCGCAACATCAGATGATAGGTGTTGCCGAGGATGATGTCGGCGCCCGAGGCGCACACTTCGCTCGGCCGCATCGCCTTGACCGTAGCCGCGGTGCCGACCGGCATGAACGCCGGGGTGCGGATGGTGCCGCGCTGCATGGCGATCGATCCCGTGCGCGCGGCGCCGTCGCTGGCGGCGATGGTGAAGGCGAAGCGGGTCATGCCGCGGCGTCCTAGCGGGCGGAGACTTGCCTCGCACCCGATAAGTTGCTCGACTGGCCGCCGCCGAATCTCTGGGAGTAGGGGGATACGCAATGCGTACATTCGCGCACGTGCTGGTGGTGTTGATCGCGGCGGGTGCGGCGCCGGCCCCCGCCAAGCAACCGTGTCCCGACCGCAAGCCCGGCGACGCCTATCCGTGGAGCATCCAGCAGCAGATGTCGGGCGACCAGTGGGCCAAGATGAACATCGACGTCGATGCCAAAGGCCAGGTCACCGACTGCCGGGTGATCGCCAGCAATGTCGATGCCGAAACCCGCTTTTTCATGTGCCGCGCGATCCGCCACGGCTTCGAGCCCGACCCGCCAGCGGAGGGCGCCGCCCCCGGGCCACGCACGGTGCAAACCTCGCTCGTGATGCCCGGGCGGCAGCGCCGCCGCGCCGAGGAAGCCGCGCGCAAGCGTTTTTTCCGCGACAATCCGCACGAGCGCTCGGAATGCTATCCGCGGTGAGCGGGGTTGGAGGCGCCCGCGGCCTTGCCTAAGGCGCGCGGATGATCGAGCCGTGGGTCTATCCCATCCTCACCGCGACCGCCGTGCTGACCGGCTTCATCGACGCGATCGCGGGGGGCGGCGGGTTGATCATGATGCCGGCCTTGCTGTTCGCCGGGGTGCCGCCGGTGCAGGCGCTCGGCACCAACAAATTGCAGTCGGTGTTCGGCACCTTCGTCGCGATGTCGAACTATGCGCGTGGCGGCCTGATCGAATGGCGGCGCAATGCGCTGACGGTGGTGATCGTGTTCATCGGCGCGGCAGGAGGCGCGCTGGTGGTGCAGGCGATCGACACGCGGTGGCTCAACCTGATCATCCCGGTGCTGCTGACGGGGGCCGCGATCTACATCCTGGTGTCGCCGCGAATGACCGACGACGACGCCCACCACCGCGTGACCTCGGCCGGCTATGCCCCGCTGGGTGGCGCGATCGGCTTCTATGACGGCTTTTTCGGCCCAGCGACCGGGACCTTCTTCACCACCAGCCTGGTGGCGTTGCGCGGCTACGGCCTGACCAAGGCCACCGCGCTGACCAAATTGTTCAACTTCACCAGCAATGTCGCGAGCGTGCTGCTGTTCGCGTTCGGCGGCCAGATGCTGTGGCTGCTCGGCCTGAGCATGGCGGCCGGGGCGATGCTCGGCGGCTGGCTCGGCAGCCGTACCGCGATGCGCTTCGGCGCGCGGCTCATACGCCCGCTGCTGGTGGTCATCTCGCTCGGCATGACCGCGCGGCTGCTGTGGAGCTACTTCAGCGGCTGAGGGGCCGCCGGCGAACTACCACAGGGGGCGTGACGGGCGGAACTTCTCGCGGGTCACTTCGCCAGTGATGACCTTGCTGCGGAGCAAGCTGCGCATGCGCTCGGCACCCGTGCTGCTCATGCACACCAGGCGCACGCCGCCGCTCGGCAATGGCTCAATGGCGGAGACGCCGATGTCGGCGGTGCGGCAGCGGTCGAGCACCGCGCTCTCGCTCATCGCGAGGTTCATCGCGCGGCTCATCGGGCGCGGCGCGGGAAAAAGGCGGCTGAGGTCATCGGGAACTCCTGCTCGGCGAGCGGGAGGGGTCTCCCGATCGGATGCAACGCAAAAATCGGGTGTGCAGGCAGCCTAGCCGATAAAGCGCGGTGGCGCCACTTGTTACTTGGCGGGGAGCAGCAGGCAGGCGTCGCCGTAGCTGTAAAAGCGGTAGCCGCGGGCGATGGCGTGGGCATAAGCGGCCTTCATCTCGTCGAGCCCGACCAGCGCCGAAACCAGCATGAACAGGGTCGAGCGCGGGAGATGAAAATTGGTCAGCAGACCGTCGACCGCCTTGAAGCGGTAGCCGGGCGTGATGAAGATCGCGGTGTCGCCTTCGAACGGGGCGATCTCGCCGTCGTCGCCCGCCGCGCTTTCGATCAGACGCAGCGAGGTGGTGCCGACCGCGATCAGCCGGCCGTCGGCGGCGCGCGCGGCGTTGAGGCGGGCCGCGGTGGCGGCATCGATGCGCCCCCATTCGGCATGCATGCGGTGCTCGTTGACGGTTTCCGCCTTGACCGGGAGGAAAGTCCCGGCGCCGACGTGCAGCGTCAGCGTCTCGCGCTGGACCCCGCGGTGGTCGAGCGCGGCGATCAGGCGGTCGGTGAAATGGAGTGCGGCGGTCGGCGCCGCAACCGCGCCTTCCTCGCGCGCGAACATCGTCTGGTAATCGGCGCGGTCCTCATCGTCGGTCGGGCGCTTCGACGAGATGTACGGCGGGAGCGGCATCCGTCCGGCCCGCTCGAGCAGCCGGTCCACCGGCTCGTCCCCGTGAAAATGCAGCAGCACGGCGCCGTCGCCGGTCTTGTCGGCGACCGATGCCGCGACATTCTCGCCGAAATCGATGCGGTCGCCGGGCTTGAGCCGGCGCGCGTTACGGACGAACGCCCACCACCCGCGCGGTCCCTCGCGCTTGTGCAGGGTGGCGCCGATGCGGGCGTCTCCGCGCTGGCCCTCGAGCTGGGCGGGGATGACCTTAGTGTCGTTGAACACCAGAACGTCACCGGGCTCGAGCAAACCGGGCAGGTCGAGGATGTGACGGTCGGCGAGCGTACCGGCGTCGACCGACAGCAGGCGCGCGGAATCGCGCGGCCGGGCGGGCCTCAGCGCAATGCGGTCGGGGGGCAGGTCGAAATCGAAAAGATCGACGCGCATCAGCCGCCGCTGGGGGCCGCCGGTGAGGGCTCGGGCGCCGGCGTCGCGGGCTCGGGCACCGCTGGCGCGGGCTCGGACGCTGCTGGCGCGGGGGCGCCCGGTGCGGGCTCGGCGGCGGGCGCGGCCGAGGCCGGCTGCGCCGTTGCTGCAACCGGCATCGGTGGCGGCGTATCGCCGATCGTCGCCCGGACGATGCGGGTCGGCTCGGCCGGGGGTTCGCCGACCGCGATCGCATCGACCGCCGCCATGCCTTCGATCACCCGCCCGAACACGGTGTACTTGTGGTCGAGCGAGATGCGCGGGGCGTACATGATGTAGAATTGGCTGTTGGCGCTGTCCGGCGCCTCGGTGCGCGCCGCCGCGACCGTCCCGCGCAGGTGGGGCAAAGCGTTGAACTCGGCCTTGAGGTCGGGCAGCGGCGAGTCGCCGTCGCCCTTGCCGGTTGGATCGCCGCCCTGTGCCATGAAGCCCGGGATGACGCGGTGGAACGGGGTGCCGGTGTAGAACCCCTGGCCGACCAAGGTGCGGATGCGCTCGACGTGCGCCGGGGCGGCGTCGGGACGAAGCTGGATGACGACCTTGCCGCCGGTCGACAATTCGAGCGTCAGGCGGTTGGCGGGATCGGCGGCGATCGCCGGGGGCGCTATGATGGTCAGCGGCGCGGGCGGCGCGGGCGCCGGCGGCGGGTCCTTCGCGGCAACCAGAGCAAGGCTCAGAAACGGCAACGCGAACAACGCCCTGGACATCGGTAACAACCCTCCCGGTAATGCGGCGCCCGCCTAACCCTGCGGCTGCGACAGCGCCAGCCTTAACTCGCCTGGGCGAGGTGGCGGGCGACGTCGCGGGCGACCGCCGGAGTGACGAACTTGTCGATCGCGCCGCCATAGCGGGCGATTTCTTTCACCAGCCTTGACGCGATCGGCTGGAGCGACACGTCGGCCATCAGGAACACGGTCTCGATGCGGTCATTGAGCTGCTGGTTCATGCCCGCCATCTGATACTCATATTCGAAGTCGGCGACCGCGCGCAGGCCGCGCAGGATAAGCGAAGCGCCTTCGCGCTCGGCAAAGTCCATCAACAGCGAGTTGAAATCGACCACCGTGACGTCGCCCGGCACGTCGGCGATTTCGCGCTTCACCATCTCCAGCCGCTCGGCGACGGTGAACATCGGCTCCTTGGCAGGGTTGGTGGTGACCCCGACCACCAGGCGGTCGACGAGGTGCGCCCCGCGGCGGATGATGTCGAGGTGGCCGAGCGTGATCGGGTCGAAGGTGCCGGGGTAGACCCCGATCCGCACCGGCTTGTGGGTATCCGCCATATCAGTGGTTCCGTTCTACCGCGAAGCGGGCGATGGCGCGCAGCAGGTCGGCTTCGGCGCCATGGCCGCCGAGATGTTCGACCGCCTGGTCGACCAGCATCAGCGCCTGCTGCCGCGCCCGCTCGGCGCCGAGCAGCGAGACGAACGTCGCCTTGCCCGCCTCGGCGTCCTTGCCGATGCGCTTGCCCGCGGTCCCGGCATCTCCGCAATGGTCGATGAGGTCGTCGGTGATCTGGAACGCCAGGCCGATGTTGCGGGCATAGCCGCGGTACGGGGTACGGGCCTCGAACGGCAGGCGGGCGATGATGCACGGCGCCTCGACCGCATATTCGATCAACGCGCCGGTCTTGAGCTGCTGCAGGCGGGTCACCGCGGTGAGGTCGAGCGGCTCGCCCTCGGCCATCAGGTCCATCATTTGCCCGCCGGCCATCCCCGCCGGGCCCGACGCCCGCGCCAGCTCGAGCACCAGCTCGGAGCGCACGAAGGGGTCCTCGACCGTGTCGGGGTCGGCCAATATCTCGAACGCCAGCGCGTGGAGGCTGTCCCCGGCGAGCACCGCGGTTGCCTCGCCAAACGCCTTGTGCACGGTCGGCTTGCCGCGGCGCAAATCGTCGTCGTCCATGCACGGCAGGTCATCGTGGATCAGCGAGTAGACGTGGATCGCCTCGATCGCCGACCCGGCACGCAGCGCGCGTGTCCGGTCGATGCCGAACAATTGCGCGGCAGCGACGGCGAGCAACGGGCGCAACCTCTTGCCGCCGCCGACCGCGGCATGGCGCATCGCCGCGTAGAGCGGGTCGCGGCTGTCCCCCGGGGGCGCGAGCAGGCGGGTGAACAGGGCGTCGACCTCCGCACCGATGCGGTCGGCCTCGGCTTCCACCGCGAGCCCGGCGCGGTCGATCGTGTCAACCGGCATCGAACGGGGTGACGCCGGCCGGCTTGCCGTCTGCGCCGAACGCGATCTGCTCGATGCGCGCCTGGGCCGCTTTCAGCCGCGCCTCGCAGTGGCGCTTGAGGCGGTCGCCCTCCTGGTACAGCTCGATCGACTGGTCGAGCGGCGCTTCGCCCTTTTCGAGCGTGCGGACGATTTCCTCAAGACGCTTGAGCGCGTCCTCGAAACTCAGCTCGGTGGCCGGGGTGGTGGCGTCCATGGCCGACAGCAATGGCCTCGGCGGGCCGCTTTATCAAGCGCCCACCCGACCGATTCAGGCGCGCTTGAACGGGTCGCGGATGCCGGGGACGATCTCGTCGACCGGCCCTTCCTCGGCCAGGGTCAGCGCCGCTTCGGCGTCGCGCACGTGCTGCTCGCGCTCGGCACGCAGCTCCTCGATCAGCGCCTGGCGATCGCCCTCGAGGCGGGTGTCGGTCGGCGCCAGGGTGCCCGCCGCCTTCTGCGCCTTGATCACCGCCGCATCGAGCTCGCGCTGGGTGGTCAGGCCCAGCGTGACGGGGTCCTTGGGCTGGATGTTGGCCATGTTCCAGTGGCTGCGGTCGCGGATCGCGGCGATGGTCGTGCGGGTCGTGCCGATCAGCCGGCTGATCTGGCCGTCGGTGACCTCGGGGTGGTTGCGAATGATCCAGTAGATGCCGTCGGGCTTGTCCTGGCGCTTGCTGACCGGGGTGTAGCGCGGGCCGCGGGTGCGGCGCACCTGGTCGGGCTCCTTGTGCATCTGCAGGCGATACTCGGGATCGGCCTGGCCCTTCTCGATTTCCTCGTGAGTCAGCTCGCCCGCGCGCAGCGGGTCGCGCCCGGTCAGCTTCGTCGCACGGTGTCGTCGGCGATCGCCTGCACCTCGAGAATGTGCAACCCGCAGAATTCGGCGATTTGCTCGAACGTCAGCGAGGTTTCCTCGACCAGCCACGAAGCGGTCGCATGAGGCATCAGGGGCTGGGCCACGAAAAGTCTCCGGTTCAAAAATGAATAGGGCCGCCCCTTGCGGAGCGGCCTGATTGCCCGGCGGCTTACTCCCAGGCGGGGCCGGGAGCACGGCGCGATTGGGTTAGCGGGAGACCTCGAGCACGATCTTGCCGACATGCTCGCCCGATTCCATCAAGCGGTGGGCATCCGCCGCCTGGTCGAGGGGGAAGACGCGGTCGATCACCGGTTTCAGGCGCCCGCCTTCGACATAGGGCCACACCGTGCGCGCAATTTCGTCGGCGACCATCGTCTTGAACTCGACGGTGCGCGGCCTGAGCGTCGAGCCGGTCAGCGTCAGCCGGCGGCGCATGACGTCGGGGATGGCGATTTCCGCCGCGGAGCCGCGCTGGAAGGCGATCGACACGTGGCGGCCGTCGTCGGCGAGCGCGGCGAGGTTGCGCGGGAGGTAATCGCCGCCGACCATGTCGAGCACCACCGCCACCCCGCGCCCGCTGGTCAGCCGCTTGGTTTCCTCGACGAAATCATGCGTCTGGTAATTGATCGCTGCGGCGGCCCCGATTTCCAGCGCCCGCGCGCATTTGTCGTCCGAGCCGCAGGTTACGATCACGGTCAGCCCGAACAGATTGCCGAGCGCGATTGCCATCGTCCCGATGCCGCTGGTGCCGCCGTGGACCAGCACGGCGTCGCCGTCGGCCGCGAAGCCGCGCTCGAACAGGTTGATCCACACCGTGAACAGGGTCTCGGGCAGCGCCGCCGCCTCGCTCATCCGCAGCACCGGCGGGACCGGCAGGCAGGTGCCGGCGGGGGCGACGCAATAATGCGCGTAGCCGCCGCCCGCGACCAGTGCGCACACCATCTGCCCGAGCAGCGCCGGTTCGCCGGCGACCACCGTCCCGGCAAGCTCGAGCCCGAGCACCGCGGTCGCGCCGGGCGGCGGCGCGTAGAGCCCCATTCGCTGCAGCACGTCGGGGCGGTTGACGCCGGCCGCGGCGACCTCGATCAGCACTTCGCCCGGGCCCGGCCGCGGCACCGGCCGCTCGACCACGGCCAGCACCTCGGGCCCGCCCGGAGCGGACGCCTCGATTGCCTGCATGGTGGTGGGGATGGCCGCGGTCACGTTGGCGCCGCTTATTGACAGCGCGCGCGGGCCGGTCAACGATTTCACCGCCATGGACCTCGACGACCTGTTTTCGGACAAGCCCAAGGATCCGCTGACCGAGGTCACCAAGCAGGACCTCGGGCCGCTGTCGATCGACGAGCTGCACGCGCGAATCGCCACCCTCAAGGAGGAAATCGCGCGGGTCGAGGCGCATATCGACGACGCCTCGCGCCACCGCTCGATCGCCGAGGACCTGTTCAAGCGATGAACCGACGCGGCGGCCCGCCGATCAGGCCTTGATTGGCGGGCTCAGGCGTATGACATTGGGAACTGGGCCCGCCAGTCCCGGTGCGGGCATGGAGTCCTGAGCCACATGCCCAGTTTCGCCCGCGAACTCGAACAGACCCTCCACAACGCACTTGGCGAGGCGAGCAAGCGCCGCCACGAATATGCCACCCTCGAGCATCTTCTGATCGCGCTGATCGACGACGAGCATGCGTCCAAGGTGATGACCGCGTGCGGGGTCAGCCGCGACGATCTGCGCTCGAGCGTCAAGCACTACCTCGACAATGAGCTCGGCGCCCTGGTCGCCGACAGCGGCACCGACCCGACCCCGACCTCGGGCTTCCAGCGCGTCGTCCAGCGCGCCATCCTCCACGTCCAGTCGTCCGGCCGCGACGAAGTGACCGGGGGCAACGTGCTGGTCGCCTTGTTCTCCGAGCGCGAGAGCTATGCGGTCTATTTCCTTCAGCAGCAGGACATGAGCCGCCTCGATGCGGTGACCTACATCAGCCACGGCGTCGGCAAGGGCGACACCCCGCCCGAAACGCGCGAGGTGACCGGCAACGAGGACAAGGGCGACAAGTCCGAGGGCAAGAAGGAAAGCGCGCTCAAGCAGTTCACCGTCGACCTCAACGAAAAGGCCAAGGCGGGCAAGGTCGACCCGCTGATCGGGCGCATGCCCGAGGTCGACCGCACGGTGCAGATCCTGTGCCGCCGCTCGAAGAACAACCCGCTGTACGTCGGCGACCCCGGCGTCGGCAAAACCGCCATCGCCGAAGGGCTCGCGCGCAAGATCGTCGAGGGCGATGTCCCCGAGGTGCTCAAGCCGGCGGTGATCTATGCGCTCGACATGGGCGCCCTGCTCGCCGGCACGCGCTACCGCGGCGACTTCGAGGAGCGGCTGAAATCGGTCGTCAACGAGCTCGAGAAATTGCCCGACGCGATACTGTTCATTGACGAGATCCACACCGTGATCGGGGCCGGCGCGACCAGCGGCGGGGCGATGGACGCCTCCAACCTGCTCAAGCCGGCGCTGTCCTCGGGCGCGATCCGCTGCATCGGCTCGACCACCTACAAGGAATTCCGCAACCATTTCGAAAAGGACCGCGCGCTGCTGAGGCGGTTCCAGAAGATCGACGTCAACGAGCCGACGGTCGAGGACACGATAAAGATCATCGCCGGCCTGCGCTCGTCGTTCGAGGGCCACCACAAGGTGCGCTACACCCCCGACGCGATCAAGTCGGCGGTCGAGTTGAGCGCGCGCTACATCCACGACCGCAAGCTGCCCGACAAAGCGATCGACGTGATCGACGAGGTCGGCGCGATGCAGATGCTGGTGCCGCCGTCGCGGCGCAAGAAGATCATCACCACCAAGGAAATCGAGGCGGTGGTGGCGACCATGGCGCGGATCCCGCCCAAGTCGGTGTCGAGCGACGACAAGCGCGTGCTCGAGACGCTCGAGGCGGACTTGAAGCGGGTGGTGTTCGGGCAGGACCTCGCGATCGAAAAGCTGTCGAGCGCGATCAAATTGAGCCGCGCCGGCCTGCGCGAACCCGACAAGCCGATCGGCAATTATTTGTTCTCGGGCCCGACCGGGGTCGGCAAGACCGAGGTCGCGCGGCAGCTCGCCTCGGTCATGGGCATCCCGCTCCAGCGTTTCGACATGTCCGAATATATGGAACGCCACTCGGTCAGCCGGCTGATCGGCGCGCCGCCGGGCTATGTCGGCTACGACCAGGGCGGACTGCTAACCGACGCGGTCGACCAGCACCCGCATTCGGTGCTCCTGCTCGACGAAATCGAAAAGGCCCACCCCGACCTATTCAACATCCTGCTGCAGGTGATGGATAACGGCAAATTGACCGACCACCACGGCAAGACCGTCGATTTCCGCAACACCATCTTGATCATGACCACCAATGCCGGCGCCGCCGACATGGCGCGGGAATCGATCGGCTTCGGCGCGATGGACCGCGAGGATGCCCAGGAGGACGCGGTCAAGAAGATGTTCACCCCCGAGTTCCGCAACCGGCTCGATGCGATCGTCCCGTTCGCGTACCTGCCGCCTGCGGTGGTCGCGCGGGTGGTCGACAAGTTCATCTTGCAGCTCGAGCTCCAGCTGGCCGACCGCAACGTCCACATCGATCTCGACGACGAGGCGCGCGAGTGGCTGACCAAGCGCGGCTACGACCGGGCCTATGGCGCGCGGCCGATGGGGCGGCTGGTGCAGGAGAAGATCAAGCAGCCGCTGGCCGAGGAACTGTTGTTCGGCAAACTGGTCAACGGCGGCGAGGTCAAGGTGCGCATCAAGGACAACGCCCCGGCGTTCGAGATCGCCCCTGCCCCGCCCAAGGCGAGCAAGGTCAAGGCGAAGGCGCCCAAGCGGCAGGCCAAGGCGTCCGACCCGGGCGAATGAAACCTTTTGCCGGGCCCGTCGTCCTAGCCCGATAGGGACAGGACGATGGGGAGTTTGGACATGCTGAAATTCGCTTTGCTCGGCGCCAGCGCGCTGGCGCTGGTGGCCACGCCGCTGGCTGCGCAGACCGCGCCGTCGTTCGATCCCGCGCGGCTGTCGCGCCATGTCCAGACGATCAGCGCCGACAGCTATGAAGGCCGCGCCCCGGCGACCCGCGGCGAGACGATGACGGTCGAGTATCTGACCCGCGCGTTCCGCGACGCCGGGCTGCAGCCGGGCGGCGAAATGATCGACGGCAAGCGCCAGTGGACCCAGCGGGTGCCGCTGCTCAAATCGGACATCGTCGGTGCGCCCCAGCTCAGCCTGACCACTGCCGGCGGGCCGCTGGCGCTGACGCAGGGCGAGCAGATTTCGGTGCGCGCGCCGACCAACGGCCAGCAGTCGGTTCGGCTGAGCAATGCGCCCTTGCTGTTCGCCGGCTACGGGGTCGCCGCGCCCGAGCGCGGGTGGGACGATTTCAAGGGGCAGGACGTCAAGGGCAAGATCCTTGTGGTGCTGATCAACGACCCCGATTTCGAAACCGGACAGGGCGATTTCGGCGGCAAGGCAATGACTTACTACGGCCGCTGGACCTACAAATATGAGGAAGCGGCCAAGCGCGGCGCGGCCGGCGTGATGATCGTCCACGAAACCGCCCCGGCCTCCTACGGCTGGGCGACGGTCAAGAACAGCAACACCAACACCATGTTCGACATCGTCCGCGCCAATCCGGCGGCCGAGCACACCCCGTTCGAAAGCTGGATCCAGCGCGACACCGCGGTTGCCTTGTTCCGCGCCGCCGGGCTCGACTTCGAGGCGGCGAAAGCGGCCGCGCGGCGCAAGGACTTCCAGCCGGTCGACCTCAAGGCGACGCTGACCGCGACGACCGACGCCAAGACCGAAACGCTCACCTCGGACAATGTCGCCGGCATGCTGCCCGGCACCAAGCGCCCGGCCGAGACGGTGATCTACACCGCGCACCACGACCATATCGGGGTCGGCGCGCCCGACGCCAACGGCGACCGCATCTTCAACGGCGCGGTCGACAACGGCACCGGGGTCGCGCATCTGATCGAGCAGGCGCGCGCGTTCGCCCGCGGCCCCAAGCCGCAGCGCTCGGTGGTGTTCCTGTCGGTCGGCGCCGAGGAGAAAGGCCTGCTCGGCTCGGAATATTATGTCGCCAACCCGCTCTATCCGCTGAGCAAGACGGTCGGCGTGCTCAACACCGATTCGATGGGGGTATGGGGCCGCGCGCGCGACTTCAGCATCTCGGGCACCGCGCGGCTCGAACTGCTCGACCGGCTGATCGCCGAAGCCGCGCGCCAGGGCCGAACCTTCACCCCCGACCCCAAGCCGGAGGCCGGCGGCTTTTTCCGCTCGGACCACTTCCCGTTCGCCAAGGCCGGCGTGCCCGCGATCAGCTTCAAGCCCGGCAACAACCTCGTCACCGGCGGGCTCGCGCGGGGTGAGGCAGCGGCCGCCGACTACACCGCCAAGCGCTATCACCAGCCCGACGACGAATGGTCGTCCGAGTGGGACTTCAGCGGGATCGTCGAGGACGCCCAACTGCTCCACGCGGTCGGGCAGGGCCTGGCCAATTCGGACGCCTGGCCCAATTGGAGCGACGACAGCGAATTCCGTTCGGTGCGCGACGGCAGCGCGGCGGACCGCGTCGTCACCAAGGGCGAGCGCGGCTAGCGCTTGCGAAAGGTGTTGCTGATGTCGTTGATCGAGCCCGCGCACAGCTCGGCGTGGCTGTCGGGGGTGACCTCGTCCCAGATGCCGAGGAAGGTCGGGCCGTAATATCGCTGCTCGACCTTGCCCGCCTGCTGCTTGAGCCCCATCCGCGCCAGCGTGAAGTACAGCATGACATGGTCCATCGGGCGCTTGTCGACGCTGCGCGCGTCGGCCTCGGCGCCCTTGGCGTGCCATAGAGCGAGCAGGCGGCGCTTGGCGTCGTCGGGCGCCGCGGCACCCATGGCGCAGAATTGGGGCAAGAGGGTGACGGGCAAGTCGCCGCGCTTGGTCTCGAGCCGGCCGAGCATGATCTCGCGCTGGACCGGGTCGCGGGCGTCGAGGCGGGGATAGATTTCGTAGGTCTGCTCGGTCCACGGGCGGGCATTTTGCGGCTTGAGCCACTCGACCATCTCGGCGCGGTGCGGCGCGAGCGCGGCGTCGGGCAGAGCGGCGGCGAGGCGCCACAGGTTGCGCCCGTTTTCGCTGGCCCGGACGTCGGACGCCTGCAGGATGGCAAGCGCGGCGAAGATGCGGCTGGCGAACGGCGCGACGACCTCGCCGCGGTTGGGCAGGTGATGGAACCAGCCGTCACGGACATGCTCGGTGGGGTTGGCCAGCACCGCCTCGAGGATGGCGATTTCCTTGGCGACCAGTTTGGCGTCGGCGGCGTCGGCGAGGCCGCGGAAGCGCTCGGGCCCGGTGGCGAGGCCCGCCCAGTCCTGGGTCTTTTTGAGGCCGAGGGCGGCGGCGACGACCACGGTGCCGCCGCCATATTTCTGGCCGGGCGGAACGACCGGGGTGACGCTGTCGCGCATAAAACCGTGGAAGCATTGCCACGCCGGCGCGCCGCTGTTGAGCGCGCAGCCCATCACCGGCAGCGGGAAGCGCTTGAGCGGTGCCGCGAAGGCCGAGCGCACGACCACCTCGCGCCCGCTGATCTCGTCGCGCAGGCGGAAGGTCTGGGTCGTCACCGGCAAATTGTTTTGGGTTGATTGCTCGCTCTTGCCGGAGACGCGCACGACCGGGCGGTCGGGCTCACCCGGCGCGGTGATCAGGCAGAAGTCCGACGGGCCCCAGCGCGGGCCCTTGTGCCCGGCGCTCTTGAGCCCGGTGGAGTAGATACCGGCCGAGCGGTAGACGTCGTTGCCGCGCAGCAATGCGCAGGCTTCCTTGTCGCCGAGCAGCGCCATACGGCCGTTGGTCGAGAACGCCCGGCCGAGCCCGTAATAGGGCACGAAGTCGTTGGGCTGGAGCAACGAGCCGCCGCCCGCCTCGCCGATCACCAGATCCTGCGTTGCCGGGTCGAACGGCAGCGACTTGCCCGCGTTGAACTGGGCATATTCGACCCTCAGCGCGGCGAGCGCGGCCTGGTTGCGCGCATAGGCCAGATAATAGACGCCGAAATAGAGCACAGGCACCGCCAGCCACAGCCGGCTGACCTTGCCCACTAGCGCTTCGTAACCGATCCCGAGCACGCCGAGGTTGACCAGGATCACCGACCAGAACGCCGCCCCGACGATCATCAGGAACACGCCGGTGAGCGGGAAGCGCTGGAGCAGATAGACGATCAGGGTGATCGCGAAGAACCACAGCGACCACGGCCAGCCGGCGGGCAGATCGGGAAGATTGAGACGCATTCGTTGCCCCTAATCCGGCGATGATTGCCAAACCGTATCGCACGCGCGGTTCGCCGCAAGTGGGGTGGCAGTGGTCGGCGGCCCCGCTTAAACTGCGCAGCCGCTTGTTCGGAGGAGTCGTTCGATGGCCGAGCTCACATTCTACACCAACCCGATGTCGCGCGGGCAGACCATCCGCTGGATGCTGGAGGAGGTCGGCGAGCCGTACGACACCGAAATCCTCGACTTCGGCACAACGATGAAGGCGCCGGCCTATCTCGCGATCAACCCGATGGGCAAGGTCCCGGCGATCGTCCACAACGGCAAGGTGGTGACCGAGGTGGCGGCGATCTGCCTCTACCTCGCCGATGCATTCCCCGCCGCCGGGCTCGCCCCCGACCCCGCCGACCGCGCCGATTATTACCGCTGGATGTTCTTCACCTCGGGGCCGGTGGAAGCCGCGTTCACCGCCAAGGCGATGGGCTGGGAGGTGCCCGCCGAGCGCCAGATGATGGCCGGCTTCGGCACGTACGATATGACCATGACCACGCTCGAGCGGACGCTTGCGGGCAAACCGGGCTACATCGCCGGCGACCGCTTCACCGCCGCCGACCTGTTCGTCGGCGCAATGGTCAACTTCATGCTCCAGTTCAAATTGCTAGAGCCGAAGCCGGCGTTCACCGATTATGCCGCGCGCGTCACTGACCGCGATGCGTATCGCCGGGCGAAAGAGATCGACGCCAAGCTGGCCGCCGAGATCCAGGCCAAGCAGGCCGCCCCGCAACCTGCGTAGCGTGAAACCGTTCGTCCTGAGCCCGTCGAAGGACTGTCCTTCGTTCGGCAGTGAAGTACAGTCCTTCGAGACGCCGCCGATGGCGGCTCCTCAGGACGAACGGAGTTGGGGACAATGACGTCTGAATCCATCCGCAGCCAAGCCATCGCGCTGTACGACCGCTTTACCCACGAGGGGATGGAGCGGCGGGTGTTCATGACGCGGATGGTCGCGCTGGCGGGCAGCGCGGCGGCCGCCGAGGCGCTGATCGGGGCGATTGCCGCAAGCCCAGCCGCGGCCGCGATCGTGCCGGCCGGCGACAAGCGCCTGACCACGCGCACGCAGAGGCTGGTCGGGGGCTACCAGGCCTATGTCGCCGAGCCGCGGAGCCGCTCACTCAAGGCGACGGTGGTGGTGATCCACGAGAACCGCGGGCTCAACGAACATACGCGGGATGTCGCGCGGCGGGTCGCGCTGGCCGGGTACCGCGCGGTCGCCGTCGACTTTCTTTCACTCGCCGGGGGCACGCCGGCCAACGAGGATGCGGCGCGCGACGCGATCGGCAAGCTCGACCTTGGCAAGACCGTGAGCGACGCGGTGGCGATGCTCGACGAACTGGCCAAATCGAGCCGCGGCGGCAAGGTCGGCGCGGTCGGGTTCTGCTGGGGCGGCGCGTTCGTCAACCGGCTGGCGGCGGCGGCGGGCGACAAGCTAGACGCCGGGGTGGTCTATTACGGCCCGGCGCCCGACCCCGCCGAAGTGACCAAGGTCCAGGCGCCGCTGATGATCCACCATGCGCAACGCGACGCGCGCGTGGCGCAGACGCTGTGGCCGTGGGTCGACGCGCTCCGCGCGGCGGGCAAGCCGCTGCGCTACTTCGTCTATGACGGCGCCGACCACGCGTTCAACAACGACACCTCGGCCGAGCGCTACAACCAGGCGGCGGCCGAGCTGGCGTGGAAGCGCACCCTGCGACACTTCCGCCAGCACCTCGCCGGCTAGCGCCCTCCCGGCGTCGCGGCCGGGAGGTCGCCTACAGCCGTTGGATCAACCGTCGTCGTGGAGGTCACGCCCGCGGTTGGGGTTGCAGGCGTAGCCAGGCACGCGCTGCAGCCGGGGGTCGTCGCTGGTTGGATCGGCATCCTGCGGGTTGATGAAACCCCATTGGCCGACGAGGTAGCCGTAGGATTGGACGCGGCCGCCAGGGTCGCGAGGCGGATCACCGCCGGGGGTGTCGTTGAGGCCCGAATAAGCGCAGTCCGAGCGGCCGTTGACATCGAACACCTCGCCGGTGCCGGTGATCTCGCCTCCCTGCGCGCCGGTCGCGGCGAACATGCCCGCGAGTCCGATCGCGGCGGCGCAGATGCGTGTCGTTCTATTCATTGCTGTTCTCCCGTGCCCTGTGGCGCGTCATCCGTGCGCCCGCCGCGGCGGGGGAGAAATAGGCAAACCCTGACGATGTCCTGATGAAGAGCTGATGATTGCGGCTGCGGCCGCCTAGCCCAGGTCAGTTGAGGAAAATGCGGACGAGCGGGAGCGAAATCGGCGGGTTCGCGCAAAAAAAAGGGCCGGCGGTTGTCCGCCGGCCCTTCGAAGTTCGTCTCTCACGCGCCGTTAGCGGCGGTCGCCCATGAAACTCAACAGGAAGGTGAACATGTTGATGAAGTCGAGGTAGAGGTTGAGCGCGCCCATGATGATCACCTTGCCCATCATGTCGGTGCCCGCGACTTGCGCGTACATGCTCTTGATCTTCTGCGTGTCGTAGGCGGTCAGGCCGGCGAACAGCAGGACGCCGATCGCGCTGATCGCGAGCTGCATCGCGGGCGACTGCAGGAACAGGTTGATCAGCATCGCCACCAGCAAGCCGACCACGCACATGATCAGGAAGGTGCCGAAGCCCGACAGGTCCTTCTTGGTGGTGTAGCCGAACAGCGACAGGCCGAGGAAGCCGGCCGAGACGGCGAAGAAGGTCGTCGCGATCGACTGCCCGGTGTAAACCAGGAAGATACTCGACATCGACAGCCCCATGGCGGTCGCGAACGACCAGAACAGGGCCTGCAGGGTCGGCGTCGACAGGCGGTGCATGCCGAAGCTCATGACCATCACGAAGCCCAAGGGCGCGAGGATGATCAGCCATTTGAGCGGGGTCGCCATGACCTGCGCGGCCATCCCAGAATTGGCGAACAGCAAGGCGACGATGCCGGTCAGCAGCACGCCCGACGCCATGTAATTGTACACCGACAGCATGTAGGACCGGAGGCCCGCATCGCGGGCGGCGCGCGGAACACCGACGGTGGCGGCATTCACGCCGGTCGGGCGCGGGTCGAACTGGTTCTGCATCACATCTCCTTTGCGTGGGGCAAGAGGCCCCTCACACCGCAGATATATCGTGGATGCAGCGAGGGGTTTCAAGGAAATACGGACGCGGGGCGCGACTGGCCCGGAGTGGGACGGCGGGGCGGCACGCCGGCCGGCCCGGCGCCGCCGGCGCGGCGCCTGCCTCGAAGTCCGCCGCGATGCAGCAATCAGTCCTTGCCGAGCTTGTCGACCTGGACCCCCTGCTTGGCCCATTGCGTCCTGGTCTTGCACTCCATCTTGGCGCCGGTGCGGCTGCCGGTGAAGTCCTCGTACTGGATGCAATATTTGCGCTCCTTGGCGGTCGCCGTGGCCGCTTCGTTGCCCGAGCTGGCGCCCTGGCGACCCGACTGCGTGGCGCTTGCCGGGGCTGCGACGAGCAACGCGCTCATCATGATCATCGTCATTCGCATTGTGCTTCTCCCTTTGAAAGTAAGTGGATGCTGCCTTGATCGCGGGTAGCGCGCGCGGCGCTTTCGACCGGGGCGCACAGCGCATCGACCAAGTCCGTTCGTCGGTCTGTGGGTGGTTTTCGTCGTTGGTCGCGGGCTACAGGCGGCGGCCATGCACCGCCTGTTCGCCGCGATCCGCCCGCCCGAGGCCATCCGCGACCAACTGATCGACGCAATGGACGACGGCCCCGAGCTCAAGTGGGTCGGCGACGAGCAAGTGCATCTGACGCTGCGCTTCATCGGCGAGGTCGAGCGCCCGCTGGCGGAAGACATCGCCGCCGCGCTCGCCCGCGTCCGCGCCGAGCGGTTCGCGCTGAGCATCGCCGGGATCGGGCGCTTCGACCGCCGCGGCGGCGGGGCGCTGTGGGCCGGGATTGTGCCCAAGCCGCCGGTCGCCGCGCTCGCCGCCAAGATCGAGCGCGCGTGCCTCGCCGCCGGCCTCGCGCCCGAGCACCGCGCGTTCCACCCGCACATCACGCTGGCGCGCTGGACCCGCGCCAGCGCACACGCCGCCGACGCGTTTGCGCAGCGCACCCGCGCCCTCGCCTCGGAGCCCTGGCCGGTTGAGGCCTTCACCTTGTTCGAAAGCCATTTGTCGCGCCACGGCGCGCATTATGAGGCGGTGGCGGACTATCCGCTGGTTTGATTCCGGCGCCCGCGAACCCATCTACCGTGGACCGCGTTGACCATCCGCGGCGCCTCGCGTAATTCATCAGAACAAAGCTGGAACATCAGACCATATGCTGACCCACATTTCCGTCCGCGGCGCGCGCGAGCACAATTTGAAGGGCGTCAACGTCGAGATCCCGCGCGAGAGTTTGACGGTGATCACCGGGCTGTCGGGATCGGGCAAGTCGAGCCTGGCGTTCGACACCATCTACGCCGAGGGCCAGCGCCGCTACGTCGAGAGCCTGTCGGCCTACGCGCGGCAATTCCTCGAGATGATGCAAAAGCCCGACGTCGAGCATATCGACGGGCTGTCGCCGGCCATCTCGATCGAGCAGAAGACCACCAGCCGCAACCCGCGCTCGACCGTCGCCTCGGTGACCGAAATCTACGATTACATGCGCCTGCTGTGGGCGCGCGTCGGCGTGCCTTATTCGCCCGCCACCGGCCTGCCGATCGAGGCCCAGCAGGTCAGCCAGATGGTCGACCGCGTGATGGCGCTGCCCGAGGGAAGCCGCCATTATCTGCTCGCGCCGGTCGTGCGCGGGCGCAAGGGCGAGTATCGCAAGGAACTGGCCGAGTGGCAGAAGGCCGGCTTCACCCGCGTCCGCATCGACGGCGCGTTTTACGACATCGACGCGGCGCCCGCGCTCGACAAGAAATATGTCCACGACATCGAGGTGGTGGTCGACCGCGTGGTGATCCGCGAGGGGATCGAGCCGCGGCTGGCCGACAGCTTCGAAACCGCGCTCAAGCTGGCCGACGGGCTGGCGTATCTGGACCCGGCGGACGAGTCCCCCTCCCGCTCGCGGGAGGGGTTAGGGGAGGGCCTGTCGGACTCCGGTGCAAAGGATAACAAGCCCTCCCCCGGCCCCTCCCGCGAGCGGGAGGGGAGTCAGTTCAAGCTCGACTACGCCCCCACCGGCCGCATCACCTTCTCCGAAAAATTCGCCTGCCCCGTCTCCGGCTTCACCATCGCCGAGATCGAGCCGCGGCTGTTCAGCTTCAACGCCCCGCAAGGCGCCTGCCCCGCCTGCGACGGCCTCGGCGAGAAACTGGTGTTCGACGAGGACCTCGTCGTCCCCAACCACAACCTCAGCATCGCCAAGGGCGCGGTGGTGCCGTGGGCCAAGTCGCAGCCGCCCTCGCCGTATTACATGCAGGTGCTGAGCTCGCTCGCCCGCGCTTACGACTTCGACCTGCAAACCCCGTGGGGCGAGCTGCCCGAGGCTGCGCACCGCGTGATCCTCCACGGCACCGCGGGCAAGCCGGTCACGCTGCGCTTCGTCGACGGCCGCAAGTCGTACGAAGTGAAAAAGCCGTTCGAAGGCGTGCTCGGCAATTTGAACCGCCGCATGCTGTCGACCGAAAGCGCGTGGATGCGCGAGGAACTATCGCGCTACCAGTCGAGCCACCCGTGCGAGACCTGCGGCGGCGCCCGCCTCCGCCCCGAGCCATTGAGCGTCAAGATCGCCGGCGAGGATATTTCGCTGTCGACCCGCCGCAGCGTCGCCGACGCGCTCGCCTGGTTCTCCACGCTCGAGAAGAAACTCTCGCCGCAACATCAGGAAATCGCCCACGCCATCTTGAAGGAAATCAACGAGCGCCTCGGTTTCCTCCACAATGTCGGGCTCGATTACCTCCACCTCGACCGCACCTCGGGCACGCTGAGCGGCGGCGAGAGCCAGCGCATCCGCCTCGCGTCGCAGATCGGCAGCGGCCTGTCGGGCGTGCTCTACGTCCTCGACGAGCCCTCGATCGGCCTCCACCAGAAGGACAACGACCGCCTGCTCGAAACCCTCCAGCGGCTGAAATCGCTCGGCAACACCGTGCTGGTGGTCGAGCATGACGAGGATTCGATCCGCAGCGCCGACCATGTCATCGACATGGGCCCCGGCGCCGGCGTCCACGGCGGCGAAGTGGTGTGCGCCGGCACCCTCGCCGACCTGCTCGCGTGCAAGGACAGCCTGACCGCGGACTATCTGACCGGCCGCCGCATGATCCCGCTCCCCGAAAAACGCCGCAAGGGCTCGGGCAAGAAACTCACCGTCCACGGCGCCACCGCCAACAACCTCCGCAATGTCACCGCGTCGTTCCCGCTCGGCACGTTTACATGCGTCACCGGCGTCTCGGGCAGCGGCAAATCGTCACTGACCATCGACACGCTCTACGCCGCCGCCGCGCGCGCGCTCAACGGCGCGCGCATCCTCGCCGGCCGCCATGACAAGGTCACCGGGCTCGAGCAGCTCGACAAGGTGATCGACATCGACCAGTCGCCGATCGGCCGCACCCCGCGCAGCAACCCCGCCACCTACACCGGCGCGTTCACGCAGATCCGCGATTGGTTCGCCGGCCTGCCCGAAAGCCAGGCGCGCGGCTACAAGCCCGGGCGCTTCAGCTTCAACGTCAAGGGCGGCCGCTGCGAGGCGTGCAAGGGCGACGGGCTGATCAAGATCGAGATGCACTTCCTGCCCGACGTCTACGTCACCTGCGACGTGTGCCACGGCCACCGCTACAACCGCGAGACGCTGGAAGTAAAATTCAAGGGCCGTAGCATCGCCGACGTGCTCGACATGAACGTCGAGGACGCCGCCGAGTTCTTCAAGGCGGTCCCCGCGATCCGCGACAAGATGCGCATGCTGCTCGAGGTGGGGCTGGGCTACATCAAGGTCGGCCAGCAGGCGACGACCTTGTCGGGGGGCGAGGCGCAGCGGGTCAAGCTGGCGAAAGAGCTGTCGCGAAGGGCGACGGGGCAGACGCTGTATATTTTGGACGAGCCGACGACGGGGTTGCACTTCGAGGATGTGCGGAAGCTACTCGAAGTCCTCCACCGCCTGGTCGAGCAGGGCAACACGGTGGTGGTGATCGAGCACAATCTGGATGTCATCAAGACTGCGGATTGGGTGCTGGACCTCGGCCCCGGAGGCGGCGTCAACGGCGGAGAAATCGTTGTCGAGGGGACGCCCGAAACCATCGCCGCCGAACCCCGCAGCTTTACGGGTCAGTACCTCAAGCCATTGCTTGAAAAGTCGCGCCCCACCCACGGGTCGGCCACAAACGGCAAGCGGGGCTCGGCACCCTCGATGCGCCAGCGAGAGCCCGCATGACCTCCACCGCCCCGATCATCCTGAGCAACATCGAGCGAAGTCGAGATGTGTGTCGAAGGGGCAAGGCAACACGGTGGTGGTGATCGAGCACAACCTCGACGTCATCAAGACGGCCGATTGGGTGCTGGATTTGGGGCCGGGGGGCGGCGTCAATGGCGGCGAGATCGTCGTCGAGGGCACGCCGGAACAGGTGGCGGCCGAGCCGAAGAGTTTCACCGGACAATACCTGAAACCGCTTCTGGAGCGCTCATCCGCTCGTCCTGAGCCTGTCGAAAGGCGCCCCTCAAAACCTCGAGGTTCGTCCCGATCGAAGTCGAGGCCGACGGACGCAGATCAACCGGACTTGATTGGGGCTAAGTAGAACCCTTGAGCGACGCGCTTCAGAAATTCATTGAAAGAAAGCGGCAGCAACACGAGCGCGCCTTAGATCGTCATAGGTTGCCGCCACGCCTGCACCTCGCGCTGGCGCTCGGGCGACTGCTCCGCCTCCCACGCCGCCTGCGCCGAACTGCCCCCTTGCATCGGGTCGCTGACCGCATCGCCGTGCTCGATCTGCGCGGCGAGCTGGCGCAGCACCGGGCGCAAGGTGAGGTTGAACACCCAGTCGGGGGCGTAGCCGAGCTTGGCCTTGTCGGTGCCCGCCAGCGCCGCGCGCAGCACCTTGCCGTCGGTGTCGACCTTGGCCGTGATCAGCGTCGCCGCGCCGCCGTCCGCGGGCGCGAAATTGAGCAGGGTCTCGGCCCCCTGCTCGCCGTTGAGCATCAGCCTGACGCGCCACGCATCGTCGGACACGCGCTCGCTGTTGACCGCGTAAGCGAGCGATTTCCCGCCCTCCAGTGTCACGCTGCGCTCGCCGGCGCCGGCCAGCGCCTCGCCGAGCGCCGCGCGCACCACGCCGGGCGGCTTGCGCACGATCTGCTGGGCGTTGGCGCCATAGATGCTGCCGACCAGACACACGATGCCGAGCAGGATCGGCCCCAGGAGAAATTTCCACATGGCGCGCGGCATAAACCGCACCGCCTAAAAACCCCTTAAACCCGCGCTGCTTCTCCGCCGGCATCGCCGACCGCCCGGCGGCCGGCTATTTCCGTCGCCTCTCTTCCGCGAACTTGTCCGGGTCGACCGCGATCACATGATCGCCCTCGAGCGAGAATGCGCGGTGATAACAGGAGACGAATTTCCAGCCCTTGTTGTACAGCGTGCAGTCGCGGTGCTCGCTGCTTTCGGTGCACTGGGGGTCATAATGGAAGACGGTGCTTTGATTGCCCCGCTGGTCTTCGTGCGTGCAGGCCCAGAAGCTCATCCGGCCCTCCCTCGTTGCCGAGCCGGCGAACCGTATCACATCGCCCCCGAGTCGCGGAAATTGAGGGCGCCGTGACAGCTTTTTAGGCCGCCCCCCGCTCTGCCGCTATTAGCAATTGACCAACGAAAGGAGTAAGAGTGTGCCGCCGGATTGAGCGTTGCGTGCCCGAACCACAAGGGGAAGTTCGCATGCTGGGGGCCATTGCATGGATAGCGGGGCGGCTTCCGCCGCCGACGGACAACCCGCCCATAGCAGCGCCGGAGCAAGTCACGCCGGCGAACGCAATAGCCAGGGTCCAGGCGGGCGGTCTTCATACTGTCAGCGAAAACATCCTCACGCTGGCCATCTTCATCTTCGGTTTTGTGGCGCTGCTGGTCCTGTACCTGCTGGCGCGCAATGAGCGGGCGAGCCCGTTCGTGCTCAGGATTTATGTCATCACGATCCTAATTTTCGGTTCGTTGCTGGTCGTCGCGAACGCCTACACGACCAACCAGCTCGCCCCGGTGATGGGTTTGTTCGGAACCATCGCCGGTTATGTCCTTGGGCGGGGAGATCGGCCCAGTGAACCTCGTTAGAATCAGCGCCCTGTCAGCCGCCTTCCTGCCGGCCGTCGTCGCCGCGCAGACGGTGGCACAGCCACCATCCCCGCCGACGGCTGCAGAACCCTGCCAGCCGTTGTCCAATATTGCCGGTACGATCGTCGCCGGTCCGATTGTCGCGACTCCGCCGTCCGCAGTCGTCGCCAGTCCGCCTGTCGCACCAAGCGCTGCGACGGTCGTTGCCAGCCCGCCTGTCGCACCAAGGGCTGCGACGGTCGTTGCCGGCCCGCCTGTCGCGCCAAGCGCTGCGACAACCGTCCACAACCCGCACGTGTCATTGGCGCCGGGCGCGGTGGTCCCACATAATGCGGGCCCGCCGGCAGTGGCGGTTGTCCCTCGCAATGAGGAACCGCTGCCCGATCACTGTCCACCAACGCAGACGCCGGAAAACATGGCTGCCTCCTGGCCACTCCCGGAACTGCCGGCGCCCAAAGCGCAGTCAAAAGAAGAGCCGAATACACTCTCGGAGTCGGGAGAAGACTGGACCAGCGACCCGCTCACTTCGCATTTGTTCTGGCACGTCCTCAACAGCAGCAACAGAAACCTCTATTGCGCATTCAAGTTACCGGGGCCGGGCGAAACGTGGCAACCGTGGGTGAAGATCGCTCCCGCGGAGGATTGGGGAAACAAGATTCCGAATCAAGCCGCTTGGTTCCAATGTTACCACCCGGTCGATCAAGGGATTTATCCACTCATCCCAGGTGAGCGATACAGCCTCCTCCCAAAAGAATCTGGCGATGGGATTGCCTTTGCCCAGATCAAACCCGCCAACAGTCCATGAATCGCGGTCTAGCGTCCCGCCGCGGCCCGCTCTTGCGCGCCTTCAACCCAAGTCCTGAAACACTTTTCGCAGGCCGCCGCGCTGCCGCTTACTCCCCCGCGCCCATCACGCCGAGCAGCGCGAGCGAAGGGTAAAGCGCGATCTGGTAGGCCAGGAACACGAGGTTGATGCGCTTGCCGGGGAGCAGGATCGCGCCCGCCATGCCGAATGTGAAGGCGGCCAGCGCAAACAACGTCCGTGCATCGCCGAACGGGTCGAGGCCGATCACCTGCTGCCCCGCCAGCGCCAGCATATTGCACGCATAGACCCCGCCGAGCAGCCATTGCTTGTGCGCGAAATAATA
>NZ_JANPKO010000004.1:0-3092 GCF_031426035.1 Sphingomonas sp.
TTTCTCGCGCGCGCTCGCCAATGGCGGGGTGACCACGCTGCAAGTGCTGCCAGGTTCGGCCAATCTGTTCGGCGGGCGCTCGGTCACGCTCAAGAACGTCGCCGCGCGGACTGTGCAGGGAATGAAATTCCCCGGCGCGCCGTACGGCCTCAAGATGGCGTGCGGCGAAAATCCCAAGCGGGTTTACGGGTCGAAGGGGAACATGCCGCAGACGCGGATGGGCAATATCGCCTTGGTCCGCGAAACCTGGCTCAAGGCGCGCGAGTACCGCCGCAAGTGGGACGCCTACGACAAGAACGGCGGAACAGCGCCCGCCCGCGACCTCGCGATGGACACGCTGCGCGGCGTCCTCGCCGGCCAGATCCTCGTCCACAACCACTGCTACCGCGGCGACGAAATGGCGCTGATGATCGATGTCGCCAAGGAGATGGGCTACAAGATCGGCACCTTCCACCACGCGGTCGAGAGCTACAAGGTCGCCGACCTCCTCGCTCGCGAGGGCATCTGCTCGGCGATGTGGGCCGACTGGTATGGCTTCAAGATGGAAAGCTATGACGGGATCCAGGAGAACATCCCGTTCGTCCACAACGCCGGCGCCTGCGCCATCGTCCACTCCGACGACGCCAACGGCATCCAGCGCCTCAACCAGGAAGCCGCCAAGGCGCTCGCCGACGGCCGCCGCGCCGGCATCGCGGTCAGCGACGAGGTGGCGTGGACCTGGCTCGCCGCCAACCCCGCCAAGGCGCTCGGCGTCTTCGACCAGACCGGCAGCCTCAAGCCCGGCAAGATGGCCGATGTGGTGCTGTGGAACGCCAACCCGTTGAGCGTCTACGCCCGCCCCGAACGCGTGTGGATCGACGGCGCCCTGATGTACGACGCCGCCAACCCCAAGCTGCGCCCGGTCAGCGACTTCGAGCTCGGCCAGCCCGGCGAAGGGGACGTCAAGTGATCCGCGCCGCGCTCGCCGCGCTGCTGCTGGGCACCGCCACCCCCGCCGCCGCCGAGACCATCGCCATCGTCAATGCCATGCTCGCCACCGGTGACGGGTCCGACGCCGCGCCGGGCGGCACCGTGATTATCCGCGACGGCCGCATCCTCGCCGCCGGGCATGGCGTCACCGTCCCCGCCGGCGCCAACATCGTCGACGCGACGGGCAAATGGGTCACCCCCGGCATCGTCGCCGGCTTCTCCCGCCTCGGCCTCAGCGAAGTCGACCTCGGCGCCGACGGGTCCGACGACACCAGCGCCAACGGCCCGTTCAGCGCGGCGATCGACGTCGCCCCCGCGATCAACCCGCTCGCCACCACCATCGCCGTCAACCGCGCCGACGGCATCACCCGCGCCATCGTCGCCCCGTCGACCGGGCGCAGCATCTTCGCCGGGCAGGGCGCGGTGATCGACACCGGCGCCGACCTGGACCCGATCACCGCGCGCCGCCGCTTCCAGTTCGTCGAGCTGGGCGAAAGCGGCGCGGCAACCGCCGGCGGGTCGCGCGCCTCCGCCCACGTCCTGTTCCGCAACGCCCTGCGCGAGGCATCCGAGCTGCGACGCTACGCCACGCCGATTGCGTCCAGCGGCAGCGGAGAGCCCGACGAAATCGACCGCCCGCTCGTCCGCAACCCCAATGAATCGCGGATCATGGGGCCTGACGCGCGGCGCAGCGAGGACGTCCTGCTGACCCGCTTCGACGCCGCGGCGCTGGTCCCAGTGCTGCAAGGCCGCCAGCACCTCCTCGTCCACGTCGAGCGCGCCAGTGACATATTGCAAGTGCTCGCCCTGCGCCGAGAATTCCCCGCGCTGAAACTGGTGCTGGTCGGCGCCACCGAGGGCTGGACCGTCGCCGACCGCATCGCCGCCGCGCGCGTCCCGGTCATCGCCTCGGCGGTCAACGACCTCCCCGCCAGCTTCGAGCAGCTCGCCGCGACCCAGTCCAACGTCGGGCGGATGCGCGCCGCCGGGGTCGCGGTCTCGATCGGCATGATCGACGACAACGACACCCGCAACCTGTTCACCCAGCGCCAATATGCCGGCAACCTCGTCGCCTTGCGCGGCGTGCCCGGAGCGACCGGCGTCAGCTGGGGCGAGGCGCTGGCGATGATTACCGCGCGCGCCGCCGACGCGGTCGGCATGGGCGGCCAGATCGGCAGCCTCGCGCCGGGGCGCCGCGCCGACGTGGTGATCTGGTCGGGCGACCCGCTCGACCTCGCCAGCAACGCCGATGCGGTGTACATCGACGGCGTGCAGCAACCCCTCGACACCCACCAGACCCGCCTCCGCGACCGCTACCGCGATCTCGAGCGCCGCACCCTGCCCGAAGCGTATCGCCATTGAGCCCGCTGGGCAGCCTCGCGCTCGCCTGCCTGGCCTTCGTCGGCTCGCACTTCCTGCTCTCGCATCCGCTGCGCGCGCCGCTCGTCGCGCGGCTCGGCGAGACGAAGTTCCAGATTCTTTACTCGCTCGTCGCGCTGGCCACGTTCGGGGTGATGATCTGGGTCTACGGCAAGGCCGGCGGCGCGGCGCCGTTGTGGAGCGCCGGCGCGCCGCTGTGGACCGTGGCCAGCCTCGTCATGTGGTTCGCGTCGATCCTGCTGGTCGGCTCGTTCGTCGGTAATCCCGCTTTGCCCGGCGTGCGCGTGCCCAACACCGGGCCGAGCGGCGTGCTGGCGATCACCCGCCATCCGATGATGTGGTCGTTTGCTTTGTGGGCGATCGTCCACGCCATGCTCATCGCGACGCCCGAGGCGCTCGTGCTGGACGCCGCGATCCTCGTGCTGGCGCTTGGCGGTTCGGTCGGCCAGGACGCCAAGAAGCGCGTACTGAAGGGACCGTGCTGGCACGAATGGGCTGCGCAGACCGCGTTCATGCCGTTCGGCCACGGCCTCGCGTCGCCCGGCATCGTGGCGCTGGTCGGCGGCACGGCGGTGTTCCTCCTGGCGACCTGGCTGCACCCCATGCCGGTCGGCGTCTGGCACTGGCTCGGCTAAGGCTCGCACCGCAACCGCTGGCGCGCTAAAGCCCCCGCCATGACACGCAAATTCTTCGGCACCGACGGTATCCGCGGGCTCACCAACAGCGAGCCGATGACCGCCGAG
>NZ_JANPKO010000005.1:0-9807 GCF_031426035.1 Sphingomonas sp.
GTCTCGCTCCCCAAGGGCACCGGCAAGGACGTCCGCGTCGCGGTGTTCGCGCGCGGCGACAAGGCCGAGGAAGCCAAGAAGGCCGGGGCCGAAGTGGTCGGCGCCGAAGATTTGATGGAAGCGATCCAGGGCGGCCAGATGGACTTCGACCGGGTCATCGCCACCCCCGACATGATGGGCATCGTCGGCCGCCTTGGCAAAGTGCTCGGTCCCAAGGGGCTGATGCCCAACCCCAAGCTCGGCACGGTCACCCCCTACGTCGGCGAGGGGGTCACCGCGGCCAAGTCGGGCCAGGTCGAGTTCCGCGTTGAGAAGGCCGGGATCGTCCACGCCGGGATCGGCAAGGCGAGCTTCCCGGCCGAAGACCTCAAGGCCAATTTCGACGCCTTCCTCGACGCCATCGTCAAGGCCAAGCCGTCGGGATCGAAGGGCAAGTTCGTCCAGAAGATCGCCGTCAGCTCGACCATGGGCCCGGGCGTGCGGATTGATATTTCGGAGGTCGCCGGCGTCTAGCCGCGCGGCTTTTGAACGGAAAATGGGGGTCGGAGCCGAGCGCTCCGGCCCCTTTTTTTGCGCGCCGCTTGCACCCCGCTGCAAACTGGAGTGCGGCAGGTTTCCGCCGTTCTTGGGAACCGGCGGCGGCATCGACCGTTAATTTGCCGAGCCATATCCGCACACAACAGGGTCCATAGCAAAACCAAGTCATGTCCGCGCGCATCCTCATTGTCGAAGACGAAATTTTCGTCGCCATGAACCTCGAGGCGATCCTCGAGGACCTCGGTTACGAGCCGGTCGGGATCGCCCCCGACCTCGGCACCGCCGAGGAATATATCGGCGCGCCGATCGATCTCGCGTTGGTCGACCTCAATCTGCGCGACGGCCTGACCGGTCCCGAGATCGGCAAAAGGCTCGGCGCCAATGGCGTCACCGTGCTGTTCATTACCGCCAATCCGCGCCTGCTCGGCGACGGCATCGCGGGGGCAGTCGGGGTGCTGACCAAGCCGACCGACGAGAATACGGTCAAGGCGGCGGTGGATTATGCGCTTGGCGTGCGCCACGGCCGCCCGGTCGAGAAGCCTGCCGCGCTCCGCCTGTTCGGCTAACCAGCCGCTTTTCCTACCGGAACAACCGCGCGCGTTGGACCGCGATGCGCACGCGCAGCCCGGCGGGCTGCCAATCGCGCTCGATCGTCCCGCCGAGTTGCTGGACAATGCTGAGGTCAGTCAGCTTGGTCCCGAAGCCGGTGCGCTCGGGCGGACCCGCCAGCGCCGGGCCGCCGTGCTCTTCCCACGTCAGGGCGATTTCGTCGCCCGCGTCATCGGTGTGGATCAACACTTCGCCGTCTGGCTCCAGCAGCGAGCCGTATTTGGCGGCGTTGGTGGCAAGCTCGTGGACCAGCAGCGCGATCGGGGTCGCGCCGCGGTCGTCGATCTTGACGTCGGCGCCGCTGATCTTGATCCGCCCCTCGTCGAGCGCGGGATAGGGCGAGAGGATTTCGCGCAGCACGCTGTGCAGCGTGTCGGGCAGCGTCTGGGGCCGCGATTCGTCGCTGTGCGGGCGGACGAAGTCATGGGCGCGGCCGAGCGCCGAAATGCGTCCCTGCAACTCGGCGGCGAACGGCTTGGCCACCGGGTGGGCGCGCGCGCTGAGGCCGATCAGCCCGTTGATCACCGCGAAGATGTTTTTGATCCGATGGCTCAGCTCGCGGCTGAGGATCTCGTTCTGCTCGGCATAGCATTTGGCCTGATGGATGTCGGTGCAGGTGCCGAGCCAGCGCACGATGCGCCCGTCGCCGTCGCGCATCGGCAAGGCGCGGCCGAGCGTCCAGCGATATTCGCCGCTGCGGTGGCGCAGGCGGTACTCGACCTCATACGGCTCGCCGGTTGCCAGGCTGTGGCGCCACTTCTCCCACGCGCGCTCCTGATCGTCGGGATGGAACATGTCGCTCCACCCTTCGCCGTCGGTCGACCCGGCCGGGACCCCGGTGAACTCGTACCAGCGCGCGTTGTAATAATCGTGGAAGCCGTCGGGCAGCGTCGACCACACCATCTGCGGCATCGCATCGGCCAGCGTGCGGAATTTGGCATCGCTTTCGCGCAAGGCGTTGCGCGCGGCGACCAGTTCCGCCTGCTCGTTAACCACATCGATGCTCACAAATCCTCCGTTTCGGCTCCGTGCCGGATTGATGAAAGCTTGGCCGCGGCAAGCGTTCCGGCCCGCGACGGGAATTAACCTAGTTAAGCCCGCCACCCATCAATCCGATAGGGAAGCCGCGTTTCTGTGCTAGACAGGCCCGGGGCCAGTCCGATGACTCGCGCGGAGCAATCGCGCCCCACCGGGAATGGCTTTCACATCGTCGGCCTCCGGTGTCCCCAAGGCCCGTTGACATGAACCTGACCACGCCACTGCCGGCCGCACGCGAGACGACGCTGGCGGCAGCGCTGATCGAATCGGCGCCGGCGCCGCTGCTGCTGCTCGACCACCAACTGGCGGTGGTCGCGGCGAGCAGTTCGTTTTGCGCCACCTTCGACCTCGACCCGGCCACGACCGTCGGCCGGCCCATCCTCGCGCTCGGCCAGGGCGAATGGAATGTCCCCCAGCTGAAATCGCTGCTCGTCGCCACCCTCGCCGGCAAGGCCGCAATCCCCGCCTATGAGATGGACCTTGTCCGTCCCGGTGTGACGCCGTGCCGGGTGGTGGTCGGCGCCCACAAGCTCGATTTTGCGGACTCCGGCAACGTCCGCCTCGCGGTTACCATCACCGACGTCAGCGCCGACCGAGCGGCGGCCAGGATCAAGGACGATCTCATCCGCGACAAGGAGATCCTGCTTAAGGAGCTCCAGCACCGCATCGCCAACAGCCTGCAGATCATCGCCAGCGTGCTGATGCAGAGCGCGCGGCGGGTGCAGTCGGAGGAAACCCGCGTCCACCTCCACGACGCCCACCACCGCGTGATGTCGATCGCCACGCTGCAAAAACAGCTCGCGGTGAGCGGCGACGCCAAGGTTGCGCTGCGCAAATACTTCACCGACCTATGCGACAGCATCGGCGCCTCGATGATCGCCGACCACGACAGGCTGACCCTCACCGCGTCAGTGGACGACACCTGCGTCTCGCCGCAATGCTCGGTGAGTCTCGGGCTGATCGTCACCGAATTGGTCATCAACGCTCTCAAGCACGCTTTCCCGGGCCGCAACCGCAGCGGCAAGATCACCGTAACCTACGCCGCCACGGACAGCGGCTGGGCGCTGACCGTCAGCGACGACGGGGTCGGCATGGCGGGCGGCAAGGAGTCCAAGCCCGGTCTCGGCACCGGGATCGTCGAGGCGTTGTCGGCGCAGCTCGATGCCACCGTCACCGTCACCGACGGCCAGCCGGGCACGATCGTGGCGATCGTCAAGACCTAGGGCCGTGCCCTTGATCGCGTGGAGAATTCGGCTATAGGCGCCGCGTCGCGTCGGGCTCGTCCCGCCGCAACCGTCCGAGACAGTTGCCGAGGGTTTCCCTCTTAATCTGCAACCGAGACGGGGACAGGAATCATCCGGATGCGCCTCAGGCGAGTCCGGCGTGCGCTGCTTCAGGCGGCGCTATGCGATCCACGCCCCACGGACAATCGCGTCTCGCTTTGGCTTTGGCCACGGTGCGGCATGTTTGAACCTCGGTTGGGGCTTTTTGTCTCAGTCCGAAACTTTGGAGTTGGCATGGACCGTTCGCAAAAAGCCGATCTGGTCGCCGAGCTGAAGAGCGTCCTCACCGAGACCAGCGTGGTGGTTGTCACCCGCAATCTCGGCCTGACCGTGGCCCAGTCCACCGATCTCAGGTTGAAGATGCGCGATGCCGGCGCACAGTTCAAAGTTGCGAAGAACCGGCTTGCCCTGATCGCACTCGAGGATACCCGCTACCAGCCGATCGGCGACCTTCTGAAAGGCCCGACCGCGCTTGCAACCTCGACCGATCCGGTCGCCGCGGCGAAAGTCGCGGTGGACTTCGCCAAGACCAACGATCGTCTCGAGATCGTTGGCGGGGCGATGGGCGACACGCTGCTCGACGTCGCGGGGATCAAGGCCTTGGCCGCGCTCCCGTCACTCGACGAGCTGCGCGCCAAGCTGGTCGGCCTGATCCAGGCCCCGGCGACCAAGATCGCCCGCACGGTGGCCGAGCCGGGGGCCCAATTGGCCCGCGTCTTCGGTGCCTACGGCGCGCAACAGGCAGCTTAATTTTCGCATTTTCCTGATCCACGACAAGCAAGGGGCGCGGCCCCGCAAGGAGTTTTCAAATGGCTGACATCAACAAAATCGTCGACGACCTGTCGAAGCTGACCGTCCTCGAGGCCGCCGAGCTGGCCAAGGCGCTGGAAGAGAAGTGGGGCGTGTCCGCCGCCGCCGCGGTTGCCGCTGCGCCGGCCGCCGCCGCCGCCGCCGGCCCGGCCGCCGAAGAGCAGACCGAGTTCGACGTCATCCTCACCGGCGACGGTGGCAAGAAGATCAACGTGATCAAGGAAGTCCGCGCCATCACCCAGCTCGGCCTCGGCGAAGCCAAGGCGCTGGTCGAAGGCGCGCCCAAGCCGATCAAGGAAGGCGTCAACAAGGCCGAAGCCGAGAAGATCAAGAAGCAGATCGAAGACGCCGGCGGCACCGTCGAGCTCAAGTAACCGAGCGGCCCGCACGGGCTGCGTAGAGTTATCCCTGCGCAGGCAGGGATCCAGCTCTGCCAGAAAACAAAGCTGGACCCCGGCCTTCGCCGGGGCACTGGCGTGGTTTCGCGGATGTCTTGAAGCGTCCGTGGGAAGGAAGGGCGGCTCCGCAAGGGGTCGCCCTTTTTCTATGTGCCCGCCCCTAGTCCGCCGCTTCCCGCGCCATCGCACGCTGCACCGCGGGGCGTCGCTTCATGCGCTCGACCAGCGCGGTCCAGCGCGGGCATTCGCTCGCCATGTCGAGGTCGAGCCGCCACGCCCAGCCGTGGAACGGGAACAGATTGATGTCGGCGATCGAATAAGCGTCGCCGGCGGCCCACGCCCCGTCCGGCCTGGCGCCCAGCCGCCGTTCGACCTCGCGAAACGCGGCGATGGTGTTGAGGCGCCCGGCGTCGGACACTTCGTCCCATGCCGGCGAGCCTTCGGCGACGAAGCGGCCGGGGCGGCGGAACTGGGCGTAGGCGACGTGCAGGCTGCTCGACAGAAAGCCGAGCCATTCGAAGCAGCGCGCGTAGGCCAATGTGCCGGGCGGCGGCGTCAGCTTGGCCTCGGGTTTTAGCGCTGCGATATAGGCCAGCAGCGCGGGCAATTCGGTCACCGTTTCGCCGTCGACGACCAGCGCCGGGACGCGCCCGTGCGGGTTGACCGCGAGAAACTCCGGCGAAGTCTGCTCGCCCTTGCCGAGGTCGATGCGGCGCGCTTCGAACGGCACGCCGATTTCCTCCAGCGCGATATGCGGCGCGATCGAGCA
This sequence comes from Sphingomonas sp., assembly GCF_031426035.1. Taxonomy (GTDB): domain Bacteria; phylum Pseudomonadota; class Alphaproteobacteria; order Sphingomonadales; family Sphingomonadaceae; genus Sphingomicrobium. Next base: position 5,445 of record NZ_JANPKO010000005.1, read on the forward strand.
GGCGGTGGGCGCGTAATAGAGGATCATCGGCGCGGGTTTTACGGAGCGCCGCGGCGCTTCGCAATCGGCGTTACGCAACCGAAACCGCGTTAAAGCGCTTGTCCGCTCATGGCCCCGACACAAGAAATCGAGAAACCGTGGTGGACCGTCCGCCACGGCCCCGGCGCGGTGGTCGCCACCGCAATCCATGACGGGCATGACGTCCGCCCCGAAGTTGCCGAGGCGATGGCGCTCGACGACGCCGGGCGCCTGCGCGAGGAGGATCCGTTCACCGGCCAGGCGGTGGTCGACGTGCCCGCGCACATCATCGTCCACCGCTCGCGCTTCGAGTTCGACCTCAACCGCGCCGCCGACAGCGCGGTGTACGAGACCGCCGAGCAATCGTGGGGCCTCGAGGTGTGGCACGGCGGAGCGTGCGACCGGCAGCTGACCGAACGCTCGCTCGCCATCCACGCCGAATATTACCGCTCGTTGGCGGCGCTGCTCGATGGGGTCGCGGCGCGCCACCAGCGCTTCCTGGTGATCGACGTCCACAGTTATAATCACCGCCGCGACGGGCCCGACGGAGCGCCGACGCCGCCGGACAAGGCGCCCGACGTCAACATCGGCACATTCTCCATGCCGCGCGATGAGTGGGCGTTCCTGGTCGATCCGTTGATGCAGGCGATGGCCGAGTTCGACTTCAACGGCCGCAAGCTCGACGTACGCGAGAATATCGCCTTCCAGGGCAAGGGCGAGCAGACCCGCTTCATCCATGAGCGCTACCCGGGCCGCGGCTGCGCCATCGCGCTCGAATTCAAGAAGTTCTTCATGGACGAATGGAGCGGCGAGCCCGACCCCGCCGAGCTCGCTGCGATGCGCCGCTTCATCACTTTCATCGCGCACCGCGCCGAGGAGCTGCTGGGCGAATGAGCCGCCCCTCGCTCCGCCTCGCGCCCGACCCGTTCGTCGCCGAGTTCACCCCGGCCGGGGCACTGCGCCAGAAGGTCGGGGACAGCGGGCGGGTGCATATCGACCGGCCACTCCATTTCCTCGTCCTCCACCGCTCCGCCACGCCCGAGCAAAGCGTCGCGCGGCGGGTGGCGTCGAACAGCCCGGCTTATTTGGCGTGGAGCCCCGACGACGACCTCGCCGCGGCGTCGGCATTGCGCGCGGTGGTGGCTAGGATGCGCGAGCATTTCGGGCATGTCCTGATCGTCTCGCTGTTCGACCAGGAGCCGCCCTCGGAGGCGGCCGACGATGCGCCGTATTTGCCGCAATTCCGCGCCATCATCGGGCCGGGCGACGACGACCGCGCGACCTGCGCCGGCAACGCGCTCGCCAAGGCCATGGCGGCGGTCGAAATCGATCTTCGGTGCTGCGAGGTCGAGCGCCGCGACCGGCCGTATTTCGAGCCGTCGGTGGCCGAGCTGATCGATAGCGACCCCGATCTCTCGCATCTGTCGTTCGGGCTGCCGCCGATCCACCGCGCGCCGGGCGGTCGAATTTACCCGCAACTGTTCCGCGACCTCGCCAACGCCAGCGGCGACGCGGTGCTGCGCGCGGCATGCGCGTTCATCGCCGACGGCAAGGGCAATGCGCCGCGCCATTACCGCGCACTCGGGCGCAGCGCCTTGCTCGCCGCCGCTCTGTCGGCCGACCGCAAGCTCGACAAGATTTCGCGCAGCTTCGACTTCCTGCTGTCGGTGTCGCCGATCAACACCGCCGAGGCGATGGCCGAGTTCGTCGCCGGCGATGGCGAGCGCGCGCCGCGCTTTGAATATCGCCCGCTGACGGCCGATCCCGACGAAGCCAAGCGGCGGCTTTACGCGGTCGACCTCGGCAAGCTCGAGGACCCGTTGCTCGAGAGCCTGCTGTCCGACAAGCGGCGCGAGATCGACCAGCAATTGACCATGCTGTCGGTGCGCAACACCCCCGCCTTCCGCCCCGCCTCGATGCTACTCTACGGCACGGTCGACGCCGCGCTGCTAGCCGACGCGCACATCCTGCTCGCCGCGGCGCGACCGGCCAAGCAGGGCCGCGGGCCGATGATCGGCGCCGACGCGATCGCCGAGGCCGGGCGCGCCTTGATCGCCAGCTACCGCGCCGCCGACCCGCGCTTCACCGCCGAGGTCGAGGTGCGCGACGATTTGGCCGCGGGGCTGATGGTGTCGGGCGGCAAATTGATGGTGTCGAGCGATACCCGCATGGCGACGCGGCGGCTCGACGCGCTGCTCGCGCACGAGGTCAGCGTGCATCTGCTGACCTGGTTCAACGGCGCGCTCCAGCCGCTGTCGATCTTCCGCACCGGGCTCGCCGGTTACGAGGGGCTGCAGGAAGGCCTTGGCGTGTTCGCCGAATGGGCAGTCGGCGGGCTCACCGCGACGCGGGTGCGGCTGCTCGCCGGGCGCGTGGTGGCGGTCGACGCGATGCTGCGCGGCGCCGATTTCGGGCAATGCTATCGCCTGCTCGCCGACGACCACGGGTTCAGCCAGCGCACCGCGTTCAACGTCACCGCGCGGATCTACCGCTCGGGCGGGCTGGCCAAGGACCTTATTTACTTGAAAGGCTTCAAGGCGGTGGTCGATCTGGTCGCCGCGGGCGCCTCGCTCGATCCCTATTGGCTGGGCAAGATCGCGCCGTCGCATGCGCCGCTGATCGAGGAGCTGCTCCAGCGCGGATTGCTCCATGCGCCGCGTTTCGTGCCTGAATTCATGACCCGTGCGGACACGCAGGCCCGAATCGCGCGTTTGCGGGGCGGGGCCGGTCTCGGTTCGATCCTCGAAGGGGAGTAAATCATTTTGCGTATTGCCTTTTTCGTCAACGACATCGAGCGCGAGTTCCCCGGCTACACGACCACCGTGCTGGCCCATCAGGCGGCGATGCGCGGCCACGAGGTGTGCTACGTCACCCCGTCCGATTTCGTCCTCACCCCCGACGATCGCCTCCACGTCCACGGCCGCTTCCTGCCCAAGGCGAAGTGGAAGGATCGCGAGGAGATGTTCGCGGCCTTGAAGAAGGTCGGGAGCAAGACGCGCCAGCTCGACATGGACGAGATCGATATCCTGATGCTGCGCAACGATCCCTCGCTCGACGCGCAAACTTCGCCGTGGGCGGCCGAGGCCGGGATCCTGTTCGGGCGCGAAGCGGTCAAGCGCGGGGTGATCGTCTTGAACGACCCCGACAGCCTGGGGAAAGCGATCAACAAGCTCTATTTCCAGAGCTTCCCGAGCGAAGCGCGCGCGGAAACGCTGATCACCCGCCACAGCGACGACATCAAGGCGTTCGCCAAGGCGCATGGCGGGGAGATCATCCTCAAGCCGCTGCAGGGCTCGGGCGGCTCGGGGGTATTCAAGCTCGACGCCAAGTCGGCGGCCAATCTCAACCAGATGATCGAGGCGATTGGGCGCGATGGCTACATCATCGCCCAGGCCTATGTTCCCGCGGCCAAGAAGGGCGACATCCGCTTTTTCCTGATGAACGGCCACCCGCTCGAGATCGACGGCAAATATGCGGCGCTGCGGCGGGTCGCGTCGAAGGACGACATCCGCTCCAACATCCACGCCGGCGGCACCGCCGAGGCGGTCGAGATCGGCAAGACCGAATTGAAGGTGGCCGAGATGATCCGCCCCAAATTGATCGCCGACGGCATGTTCCTGGTCGGGATCGACATCGTGGGCGACAAGATCCTCGAGGTGAACGTGTTCTCGCCGGGCAATCTCGGCAGCTGCTCGCGGCTGGGCGGGGTCGATTTCTCGGTGCCGATCATGGAGGCAATGGAGCGCAAGGTGGCGATCGCCGACCAATACGCCCACGCTTTCGACAACCGCCATCTGGCGACGCTGTAGATTTTCGTCGCTTTCCGGCCGCCTCCCCCTTGCAAGCGGCGGCGGAAGGCGTATATCGGCTCCATCCACAAATTGACGGCTCCGCCGCACGGTGACGTGCGCCCGGAGCTTTTCCTGCCCTCCCCGGGACAGGGCCCGAACGGCGCACGGGCCACACGCATTGGGAAGGACGAAGCGGGAAGCAGCGCTCCATATCGAGGCGGACTGAGCCCGGCCCGAGCTTGCCCATGAAGCGATTGCTTCAGCGGCGGCGCGGCCAGGACCAGGCCCTTTGTCCAGCTGGCCCCCGGTTTCGTGCCGGGGCACGGAACGAGAAAAGGCGCGACACACCCCATGGCAACCAAAGCGATCGACGTCCGGGCCACCACCGGCTCCAGAACCTCGCGGCGCATCCGCAAGATCTTCGGCAACATCCACGAGATCTCGGAGATGCCGAACCTGATCGAGGTTCAGCGCGAAAGCTACGAGCAGTTCCTCCGCTCGGACCCCGCTACCGGCTATGTCTCGGGCCTCGAGAAGACCCTGCGCTCGGTGTT
>NZ_JANPKO010000006.1:0-68071 GCF_031426035.1 Sphingomonas sp.
GGGGCCACCGCGCGCCTGTCGGGCTGGGTGCATCGCAAGCGCGACCATGGCGGGCTGCTGTTCCTCGACCTGCGCGACCATCACGGCCTGACGCAATGCGTGGTCGCCCAGGGCTCGCCGATGCTGGCGACGCTGGAGGCGCTGCGCCCCGAGAGCGTGGTGACGGTCACCGGCGAGGTGGTGCTGCGCGAGCCGGGCACGGTCAACGCGAAGCTGCCGACCGGTGCGGTCGAGCTGCGCGTCCGCGAGGTGACGGTGCAATCGGCCGCCGAACAACTGCCTATCCAGGTCGCCGGCGAGCAGGAGTTTCCGGAGGATCTGCGCCTGCGCTACCGCTTCCTCGACCTGCGCCGCGAGAAGCCGCACCGCAACCTGATGCTGCGCTCCTCGGTCATCGCCTCCATCCGCCGCCGCATGATCGACCAGGGTTTTACGGAGTTCCAGACGCCCATCCTGACCGCGAGCAGCCCCGAGGGCGCGCGCGATTATCTGGTGCCGAGCCGCGTTCACCCGGGCAAATTCTACGCGCTTCCCCAGGCGCCGCAGATGTTCAAGCAGTTGATCATGGTCGCCGGCTTCGACCGCTATTTCCAGATCGCGCCCTGTTTCCGCGACGAAGACGCCCGCGCCGACCGCTCGCCCGGCGAATTCTACCAGCTCGACTTCGAGATGAGCTTCGTCACCCAGGACGACGTGTTCAACGCGATCGAGCCGGTGCTCGCCGGGCTGTTCGAGGAATTCGCCGACGGCAAGGCGGTCACCCCCGCCGGCCAGTTCCCGCGCATTCCGTATCGCGAGGCGATGCTCAAATACGGCAGCGACAAGCCCGACCTGCGCAATCCGCTGGTCGTCCATGACGTCGGTGGCCACTTCGCCGGCTCGGGCTTCGGGTTGTTCGCCAATATCGTCGCCGGCGGCGGCGTGGTGCGTGCGGTGGCGGCGCCGAACACCGCCGACAAGAGCCGCAAGTTCTTCGATGAAATGAACGAATGGGCGCGCGGCGAGGGCTTCGCGGGTCTCGGTTATGCTACGCGCAAAGGCGGCGAATGGGGCGGCCCGATCGCCAAGAACCATGGGCCCGAGGCGATGGACAAGCTCGCCGCGGAAATGGTGCTCGGCCCCGACGACGGCATCTTCTTCGCCGCCGGCAAGGAAGGCGAGGCGGCCAAGCTGGCGGGGGCCGCGCGCACCCGCGTCGCCGAGCAGCTCGGGCTGATCGAGGACGGCGCGTTCCGCTTCTGCTGGATCGTCGACTTCCCGATGTTCGAATATGACGAGGACGCCAAGAAGGTCGATTTCTCGCACAATCCGTTCTCGATGCCGCAGGGCGAACTGGAAGCGCTCGAGAGCAAGGACCCGCTCGATATCCTCGCCTGGCAGTATGACATCGTGTGCAACGGGGTCGAATTGAGCTCGGGCGCGATCCGCAACCACCGCCCCGACATCATGTACAAGGCGTTCGAGATCGCCGGCTACAGCCGCGCGGAGGTCGACACCAGCTTCCCCGGGATGATCGGCGCCTTCCAGTACGGCGCCCCGCCGCACGGCGGCTCGGCGCCGGGCATCGACCGCATCGTGATGCTGCTCGCGGGCGAGCCCAACATCCGCGAGGTGGTGCTGTTCCCGATGAACCAGAAGGCCGAGGACCTCATGATGAACGCCCCGGCGCCAGTCTCGGCGCGCCAGCGCAAGGAGCATGCGATCAAGGTCGTAGCCGACAGCTGTGTTTGTACCAGCGAATGCAGGGTCCCAGTCTGGGCTCCTGCCTTCGCAGGAGCACATTGCTAATAGTATATACTAATCACTTCGTAGCTTTTCTCGCTGGCGGGGAGGTGGACGATGCGTTCGTCGCCGACCTTGGCCCCGATCAGGGCGCGGGCGATCGGCGAGCTCCAGCCGATGCGGCCCGCGCCGGCGTCGGTCTCGTCATCGCCGACGATCGTCACCACCCGCCGCGCATCGTCGTCATCCGCCAGCTCGACCGTCGCCCCGAAGCGCACTGCGTTAGTCGCCTGGGCGGCCGGGTCGACCACCTTGGCCGCCTTCATCACCCGCGCCAGATGGCTCAACCGGCGGTCGATCTCGCGCAGCCGCTTGCGCCCGTAGATATAGTCGCCGTTCTCCGAGCGGTCGCCGTTGCCCGCCGCCCAGCTGATCACCTCGACCAGTTTGGGCCGCTCGTGCCCAAACAATTGGTCATATTCAGCGCGCAGCCGCGCCAACCCGTCCGCCGTAATGAACCGCGGCGTGGCCCCCGTCACCAGGCCGCCGTCAACCCGGCGCGCCCTTGCCGAGGTAGCGCGAGACATGCATCGCGGTGGCCGGCTGGGGCGACGGGTTGAGGCTGTCGTAGACCACGCTGTTCTCGATCACCCGCTGGACATAGCCGCGCGTCTCGGTGAACGGGATCTGCTCGATCCAGCGCAGCACGTCGGTCCCGCCGCGCGGATCGCCATAGGCGTTGACCCACTTGCGGACATTGCCCGCGCCGGCGTTGTAGCTCGCCACCGCGAGCGGGACATTGCCTCCCCATGTGTTGAGCATGCGCTGGAAATAGGCCGAGCCGAGCATGACGTTGTAGGTCGGGTCGCTGGTCAGGCGGCCGTAGTCATAGCCGTAGCCCATCTTGCCCGCCTGCTCGCGCGCGGTGCCCGGCATCAGCTGCATCAGCCCGCGCGCCCCGGCGTGGCTGATCGCGGTGCGGTCGAACGAGCTTTCCTGCCGCGTGATGCCATGCGCCAGCGACCAGATCCGCCCGCTCGGCACCGACGATGAGTGCGTCGGGAAGGCCTGGCGGACGTAGAACGCCTCGCCATTGTTGCGCGCCGAGCGGGCCACCCACACGTTCAGATCCTGGCGCCCGATCTGCTGCGCCAGCTCGACCGCGAGCAGCCGCTCGTCGCGCGTCTTGAGCGATTCCGCCAGCGCGCGGACGAACAAGGCCTGCTCGTCGCGCCGCCCCTGGCTGCCCAGCACCCGCGTCGCCTGGACCAGCCGGTTGGCGCCGAACTGCGCGCGCAGCGCCGGCGCCACCGTGCCGGTCGCGGCATATTGCGGGGCAGGGACCGTGCGCCCGAGCCGCTCGAGCGCAAGCTGCCCGTAGAACAATTCCGGATAACCGCCCGCCGCGGTGAAGTACGCCGTCGCCTCGGCCGGCTTGCGCGCCGCCAAGGCCGCGCGCCCGGCCCAGTAATAGCCCTTGCTCAGTACCTGCAGCGACTTGCCGCCCTTGGCATAGCGGTGGAACATCGCGACCGCGTCCGCCGGCCGCCCGACCGCCTGCAACGCCGCCGTTCCCGCCAGCCACGCCAGCGAGGTATATTCGTCGCGCACGCCGTACGGCTGGGTGGTAATGTCGGTGCCCGGCGCGAACGAATCGTCGAGCTGGCGCGCGATGTTGAACGCGGTGGTCCACTGCCCGGAACGCGCCGCGCCCTCGGCGAGCAGCAATTGCATCTCGTAAAAACGCTCGACGTCGGCCGGCCGCTCGGTGAAGCCGTGCGGCCGCGCGAAAAGCGAGCGCGCCAATTGCTCGTTGCCGCCGTCGCGCAGGTAACGCGCGCGGTCCATCAGCAGCCCGGCATCGGCGGCGACGCGGTGCTGCGCCTGCTGGTAGAGATATTCGGCGTTGGGCGAGCGCGTCTGCATCGCCACCCGCGCCGCGAACGCCGGGCGGCGCGCCGCGCCGACCAGGCTCAGGAACCGCTGCGCATCGCTCGCCTTCTTGTCGAACAGCAAGGCGTCGGCGCGGCGCTCGTGGTCGGCGAACGTCAGGCTGGTCCCGAACCGCGCGTAAAAACTCTGCTCGTCGTAGGCGCTGAGGTCGGGCGAGGCCCACGCCTTGCGCGCCGCCTCGAGCGCCTCGGTGGCGCGGCCCGTAGCGCTGAGCGCCTCGGCATATCGTGCAAACCCATTGCCGCTGAGCGGCGGGTCGCTGCGGAAGAACGCCAGCACGGTCGCCGCATTCTCCCCCGGCCGCATCGCTTTTTCGGCCGAGCGCCGCATCGCGCTCTCGCCCGGCCAATCGGGGTTGTAGATCAGGAACCGCGCATAATCGCCGAAACTGTAGCCCTCGCTCTGGCGCAGCCGCCGCCAGTCGTTGAGCGCATAGCCGACATTGCCGGCCTGGGCCTGGTACGACGGGGCATAGGATGGCTGAACCGCGACCTGCGCGCTGCTCGACCCGGCAAATCCCATCAAGGGCAGTAAAAACGCGGCTCGCCTCATGCTGGACACCATGCAGTCGCAGTCCTTATCAGTCGCTGAACGGGAGGCTCAAACTAGACCCTCCGGCAATCCCCGTGGAAGGTAAAAGTTCATGTTTTTCGGGTCGATACCGGCGCTAGTCACGCCATTTGCAGGCGGCCGTGTCGCGGAAGACACATTCGCCGAGCTGGTCGAGTGGCAAATCGCCGAAGGCTCGACCGGCCTGGTGCCGTGCGGGACCACCGGCGAAGTCCCCACCCTGTCGGCCGACGAGCACCGCCGCGTCGTCAAGCTGGCGGTCGACACCGCGCGCGGCCGCGTCCCCGTGATCGCCGGCTGCGGCAGCTACTCGACCGCCGCCTCGATCGAGCGCATGCGCGCCGCGGCCGAGGTCGGCGCCACCGCCGCGCTGATCGTCGTGCCCTATTACAACAAGCCGAGCCAGTCCGGCATCGCCGCCCATTACCGCGCGCTGGCCGAGGCGTCGGACCTGCCGATCGTGGTCTACAACGTTCCCAGCCGCACCGTTGCCGACATCAGCGTCGAAACCCTCGCCGAGGTTGCCCGCCTGCCGACCGTGGTCGGGGTCAAGGACGCCAGCGGCAACCTCGCCCGCGTCACCGCCCAGCGCCTCGCCAGCGGCGAGCAATTCTGCCAGCTCTCGGGCAACGACGACATGGCGCTCGGCTTCAACGCGATGGGCGGGGTCGGGTGCATCTCGGTCACCGCCAACGTCGCGCCCAAATTGTGCGCCGATTTCCAGGAGGCGACGCGCGAAGGCCGCTGGGACGAGGCGCTGGCGCTCAACGACCGCCTCTACCCGCTCCATGCCGCAATGTTCGCCGACGCCTCCCCCGGCCCGGCCAAATATGCGCTGAGCCGCGTCCGCCCCGGCTTCCCCACCGAGCTCCGCCTGCCGCTGACCGAGCCGAGCGAGGCTGCCCGGCAAGCTGTCGACGCCGCGCTGGATCACGCAGGTCTCGCTTAAGCTTGTATCCCTGCGAAGGCAGGGATCCAGTCTGGGCCCCTGCCTTCGCAGGGGCACACTCCTAGCTTTCGGCTCGGACGCACCCTAACTGACGCCCATGGCCAAGCCCCTCCCAGCCCCGTTCGACAAGGCCAAGGTGGTCGCCGAGAACCGCCGCGCGCGCTACGATTATTTCGTCGAGGAGCGCTTCGAGGCGGGCATCCAGCTGACCGGCACCGAAGTGAAATCGCTGCGCGTCGGCGAAGGCTCGATCGCCGAAAGCTATGCCGCGGTCGAAGGCGAGGAACTGTGGCTGATCAACAGCCATGTCCCCGAATACAGCCACGGCAACCGCCTCAACCACCAGCCGCGGCGCCCGCGCAAACTGTTGCTCAAACAGCGCGAGATCGCCAAATTGCAGGGGGCGGTGGCGCGTCAGGGGCTGACGCTGGTCCCGCTTTCCATATATTTCAACTCGCGCGGCAAGGCCAAGGTCGAACTGGCGATCGCGCGGGGCAAGAAGATGCACGACAAGCGCGACACCGAAAAGGAACGCGACTGGAAGCGTGAGCAGGGGCGGCTGCTGCGCAACCATGGCTGATCTCGCCGTCCGCCTCAGCCGCTGGTTCCACCGTGTTGCGCCATCGCGCGAGGAAGTGCTCAAGAGCCGCTGGCTGAAACCGTTCGGCAAGCGCATCCGCCGCCGCGGCCTGTGGCGCTTTACCCGCCGCTCGGTTCCGCGCGGCGTGGCGATCGGTCTGTTCATCGGCATCGTGCTGATGATCCCGGGGCTGCAGATCGTCGGCGCCGCCTTGGTCTCGGCGCCGCTGCGGGGGAACATCCCGCTCGCCGCGGCGATGACCTTTCTGTCCAACCCGGCGACCACGCCGCTGTTCATCGTCGCCGCGATCAACGTCGGCAACCGCCTGGGCTATCATGCCGATCTCGCCGCGTTCGACGCGCTGCGAACGACCAACGCCAGCGTCGGCCGCTGGCTAAGCTGGCTGGTGTCCGATGCGGCCCCGGCGATGCTGACCGGGCTCGCGGTAATCGGCGCGGTGGTGGCGTTCGCAGGATATTGGGTGTCGCTCGTCGGATGGCGCTGGTGGGTGGCGCGCAAGTGGCGGCACCGTCGCCGCAGCGCGTAAGCGGCACGCCGCGCGCCCAAGCCGACCCGGAGGATCCATGAATCGCCTGACTATCCTGTTTGCCGCCGGCACCATGCTGTCCGGTTGCGCCGCGACGACACCGCCGCCGATCGCCGCCGCCCCGGAGGCACCAGCGCCGCCGCCGGCCGCCGCAGTACCCGCCGCCGCCCCAGCCGCGAAAATCGGCGAATTCGGCTTCGACCGCACCGGGATGGACCCGAGCGTCCGCCCCGGCGACGATTTCTACGAATTTGCGAACGGCGCCTGGGCCAAGCGCACCCCGATCCCGGCCGACAAGTCCAATTACGGCATGTTCAACGCGCTCCAGGACACCAGCCAGGAACGCGTCCGCGAGCTGCTCGAGGCGGCCAAGGACGATCCCGCCAGCCGCATCGGCGCCGCATACGCGAGCTTCCTCGACGAAGCCGCGGTCGAGGCGCGCGGCCTGACCCCGATCCAGCCGTGGCTCGATCAAATCCGCGGCCTCGATGACCGCGCCGGCTTCGCCGCTCTGTCCGCCAAAGCCGCGCGTCGGGGCATCGTCGGCCTGTTCGCCGGCGGGGTCGGCCAGGATGACCGCAACAGCGAGGTCTACATCGTCGGGCTCGGCCAGGCCGGCCTCGGCATGCCCGACCGCGACATGTATCTGCTCGCCAAGCCCGAGATGGCCGCGCTGCGCACCGCATACCTCGCCCATTTGACCAACGTCCTGACCCTCGCCGGAGAGGCCAACGCGGCGTCCCGCGCCAAGGCCCTGCTCGCGTTCGAGACCGCCATCGCCAAAGTGTCGTGGAACCGCGAGGACAGCAGCGACGCGACCAAGATCTACAACAAGATGACGGTTGCCGAGCTCGCCCGGCTCGCCCCCGGCTTCGACTGGGCCACTTACCTGCGCGAGGGCGGGGTCGACGTCACCGAGCTGCTGGTCGCCCAGCCCAGCGCGTTCACCGGCATCGCCGCGCTGGCACGCAAGGCGCCGCTCCAGGTGCTGCGCGACCAGTTGATCGTGCGTTCGCTCGATGCCTATGCCGACGTGCTGCCCAAGGCGGTCGCCGACGAAGCGTTCGCTTTCTACGGCACCAAGCTCAACGGCACCCCGCAAAACCAGCCGCGGTGGAAGCGCGCGGTCGATTTCACCACCAATGCGCTGACCGACGAAGTGTCGAAGGACTATGTCGCCAAATATTTCACCCCCGAGGCCAAGGCGGCGATGGACGTGCTGGTCGCCAACGTCGTCGCCGCGCTCGGCACGCGGATCGAGGCGCTCGACTGGATGGCGCCCGCAACCAAGCTCAGGGCCAAGGCCAAGCTCGCCGCGTTCAAGAGCCGCGTCGGCTATCCCGAGCAGTGGCACGACTATTCGTCGGTTACGATCGCGCGCGACGATCTGTTCGGCAACGCCGAGCGGGCCAACCGCTGGGCCTATGACTGGAACGTCGGCAAGCTGGGCAAGCCGATCTACCGCTGGGAGTGGGGGCTCGACCCGATGACGGTCAACGCCCAGGCCAACTCCAGCCTGGTCGCGATCACCTTCCCCGCCGCCATCCTCCAGCCGCCGTTCTTCGATCCGGGCGCCGATCCCGCGATCAATTACGGCGCGATTGGCGCCGTCATCGGCCACGAAATCAGCCACCATTTCGACGACCAGGGCGCCAAGTATGACGACAAGGGCAATCTTGCCGACTGGTGGACCCCGCAGGACGTCGCCAACTTCAACGCGCGCTCGAAGAAGCTCGTCGAACAATATGACAAATATGAGATTCTTCCGGGCGAGTTCCTCAAGGGTGAATTTACTTTAGGGGAAAATATCGGCGACCTTGCGGGCATCCAGATCGCCTATGATGCTTACCGGAAGTCGCTCGGCGGGCAGGAAGCGCCGGTGATCGACGGCATGACCGGCGACCAGCGCTTCTATCTCGGCTGGGCGCAGGTGTGGAGGCGCAACTATCGCGAGGCCAATCTGCGCAGCCGCATCCTCACCGATCCCCATGCGCCGGCGATCCAGCGGGTATGGATCGTGCGCAACTTCGACCCGTGGTATCAGGCGTTCGATGTGCAGCCCCAACACAAGCTCTATCTGCCGCCGGAGCAGCGGGTCCGGATCTGGTAGCTGATGCTGCATCAGGACCTGCCGGCGCTCGACGCCTCGCCGCTCAATCAGGGCGCGCGCTGGCTGGTCCCGGCAATCGGCGCTGCGGCGGCGCTCAGCGGGGGCGGGCTGCTGTGGGCGGCCGGCTTCCCGCTCGCCGCCGGCATATTCCTGGCGGCATGCCTTGCGGGGGCGGTGATGGGCATGCGCCGGGCAAGTCCGCCGATGGCATTCGATCCGGTCGCGGCCGGCCCCGATTTCTCGATCGTCGGCTCGGCGCTAGCGCTGTCGGACCAGGCCGCGGCGCTGACTGCCGCAGACGGCACCCTGCTGATCGCCAACGCCGCCTATCGCGCGCGCTTCGAGGGGGCACCGCGGCCCGCGACCCTCGGCACCGACGACGATGCGATGCAGGCTCTCGCGGCGGCGCAGTCGATGGCGTGGCGCGATGGCGGGGGGTGTGCGGGCGGGGTGACCACAGCCGCCGGCCCGATCGCGGTCGAGATCGAGCGGGTCGGCGCGCGCGGCGACCTCTTGTTGTGGCGGTTTCCCGAGCCGACCGCGTCCGATCCCATGGCGATCGCGGCGGAGCGCGTCACCGGGGTCGTCGGCGAGCGCCTCGGCCACGCCGCGGTGCTTGCCGCGCTGGTCGACCAGGATGGCCGGCTGCTGGCGTCGAACCGCTTGTTCGCCGACCGCGCGCTGACCGGCATCGAGGCCCGCGACCACCCCAGCTTCGCCGATCTCGTCGAAGTTTCCGACGACGGGCAGTTCCGCCTCGTGGCCGAGGGCGAGAACGCGCATATGATGCGCGCAGTGCACATGCCGGTCGACCCCGCGCTGCCCAACGGGCCCGGCACGTTCCTGCTGTTCGACAGCGCCGATGCGTCGGCCGGCTCGACCCAGCTCCAGGCGCTGCTCGACATGCTCCCGATCGGGCTCGCCCTGGTTGACCGGGACGGGCGCTTCCTGACCATGAACGACGCCTTTCGCACGGCCGGCGGGATCAAGCCCAACGCGCGCCCGATCTATCCCGGCGACCTGGTGGTCAAGGAGGACAAGGCGGCCGTCGCCGACACCGTGCGGCGCAACGCGCGCGGGCCCGCGATGTCGGGCGATCTCGCGGTCCGCCTTGCGCGGAGCCCGGCCGAGCCGGTCGCGCTGACCGTCGCCGGCCTGCGCGGCCTAGGCGACGCCGCGGTGCTGCTCCTGCTCAAGGACAATAGCGAGGAGGCCAAGCTCAAGCGCCAAATCGCCCAGGCGACCAAGATGCAGGCGGTCGGGCAATTGGCCGGCGGCGTGGCCCATGATTTCAACAATATCCTGACCGCCATCATCGGCCACTGCGACCTCATGCTGATGCGCCACACGCCGGGCGACAGCGACTATGACGACATCCAGCAGATCAAGTCGAACTCCAACCGCGCCGCCGGCCTGACCCGCCAATTGCTCGCTTTTTCGCGCCAGCAGACGCTGCGCCCGCAAGTGCTGCAATTGCCGGATGTCGTGTCCGAGGTGTCGCACCTGCTCAAGCGCCTGCTCGGCGAGACGGTCCAGCTGGCGGTCAAGCATGGCCGCAACCTCGGACCGATCCGCGCCGACCCGGGCCAGCTCGAGCAGGTCATCATCAACCTCGCGGTCAACGCCCGCGACGCGATCATCGCCAAGGGCGGCGGCACGCTGACCATCCAGACCTACGCGGTGCGCGCCGACCAGGTCGCCGAGCTTGGCTCGGAGATTCTGCCGACCGCCGATTACACTGCCTTGTCGGTGACCGACACCGGCTGCGGCATCGCGCCGAGCATCCTGTCCAAGGTGTTCGAGCCGTTCTTCACGACCAAAGAAGTGGGCAAGGGCACCGGGCTCGGGCTCAGCACCGTCTACGGCATCGTCAAGCAGTCGGGCGGCTTCATCTTCGCCGATTCCAAGGTCGGGGAGGGGACTCGCTTCGTCATTTACCTCCCAGTCCACCGGGTCGAGGACAAGCCGGGCAAGGCGGCACGGGGAAGCAAGGCCCCCGCGGATGAGCTGTGGGGCACCGGCACCGTGCTGCTGGTCGAGGACGAGCCGATGGTGCGCACGGTCGCCGAGCGGGCGCTGGTTCGCCATGGCTACACCGTGATCACCGCCACCAACGGCGAGGAAGCGCTCGAGGTGCTCGGCCGGGGCGGGGACATCGCCTTGCTGATCACCGACGTGGTGATGCCGGCGATGGACGGTCCGACGATGGTCCGCGAGGCGCGCCTGAGCCGCCCCGATCTGCCGATCCTGTTCATGTCGGGCTACGCCGAGGAGCAATTGCGCAACTCGATCGACATCGACAATGTTGCCTTCCTGCCCAAGCCCTTTTCGGTCCAGGAACTGGCCGAGGCCGCGCGCAAGGCACTGGCGCCCAAATAAATCTTTGCAGGTCCGGAACGGCAGCTTATGCCTACGCCGCAATGACCGCTTCCCGCACCATCCTGATCGTCGAGGACGAGCCGCTGATCGCCATGATGCTCGAGGACTTCCTCGAATCGCTTGGCCATTCGGTCCAGGCCACCTGTGACACGGTCGCCTGCGCCCTTAGGGAGGTCGACAAGGGCGGGTTCGACCTCGCCATCCTCGACGTCAATTTGAAGGGCGAGAACGTGTGGCCGGTGGCAATGCGCCTGCGCGAGCAGTCGGTGCCGTTCGTGCTGGCGACCGGCGGCCATGTCGATCCACCGCCGCCCGAGTTCGCCCACGTTCCGGTGATCGAGAAGCCGTACACCATCGACCGCGTCACCCCGGCGCTCGACGCCGCCTACGCCCAGTAAGCCGCGCCTGCCCCGGCTGCTCCTCGCTGCCGCCATTGTCCTGATCGGCACCCTCGTCATGCTTTCGATGCTCCAGACCCAAACGATCTTTCCGACCCATGCGGTGGCAAATCCCGGCCCGCTGCCGCGCGGCGCCAAGCTGCTCGAGCTTGAAGCGGCCGACGGCAGCCGGCTCCACGGCGTCCATATCCCGCCGCTGTCACCATCGGCCGACCGGCTGCTGATCCTCGGCTTCGGCGGCAATGCGTGGAACGCGCAGGATGCCGCCATCTATTTTCACCAGCTCTACCCCGCGGCCGATGTCGTCACCTTTCATTACCGCGGCTATCGCCCGTCGACCGGCACGCCGTCGGCGAAGGCGCTGCTCGCCGATGCCCCGATCGTCTACGATTTTGCGGTCAAGCAAGTGGATCCCAAACACATCGTCGCGGTCGGGATGAGCATCGGCAGCGGAATCGCCGCCAACCTCGCCGCGCACCGCACGCTCGACGGCCTCATCCTCGTCACCCCGTTCGATTCGCTCGAGGCGGTCGCCACCGGGCAATTCCCGTGGCTGCCGATCGGAATGGTGTTCGAGCATGAGATCGAGGCCGCCGAGCCCCTGAGGGAGTCCAAGGTACCGGTGGCGATCGTCGCCGGCGAGCGCGACACCTTGATCCCGCCCGAGCGCACCGAGGGCTTGCGCCGACAGGTCGGCAATCTCGCCTTCGACCGTACCATCGCCAGTGCCGGCCACAACGACATCTACCACCGCTCGGAATTTCATGCCGCGATGCGCGCGGCCCTCGACGCGGTATTGCGCTGATTGCGCGGGAGCCGCGGCGCCGGTCAATTCATGCTCTTAACTTGGCCGTGAAAAACCGATAAAAACACCGCTGCTCGGTTCACTAGATGCGCCTTTCGCGCGCACCAGGGAGGGCACTTTGAGCAACCGCCTGTTTCCGACCGACATCCTGTTCGAGCAGCGCCTGCTGAGCTGCTGCGGCCTGTACCGCAATCGCCTGGATGGCGAATGGGGCCCGCGGACCGACGCCGCGGAGCGCGCGTTCATCGCCGAGTGCGACGCTCTCGCGCAGGCCGAGGGGCGTTTCGACGACCGCAGCGAGCGCAACATCCGGACGCTGCAGACGGCCGCGCAAAAACTGTGTCGCCGCTCGCTCAAGCGCCTGATCACTGCCGGTTTCGACGCGCGCGTCATCTCGGGCACCCGCACCTATGCCGAGCAGACCGCGATCTACCGCCAGGGCCGGTTCGGCAATCCTGGCCCGATCGTGTCCCGCGCCAAGGCGGGCAGCAGCTGGCACAATTTCGGGCTGGCGTGGGATATCGGGCTGTTCGACAACGGCCGCTACCTGACGTCGGGCAATCAGTATCGCGCCGCCTCTGCGCACGCCAAGCTAGATGGCATCGAGTGGGGCGGAGACTGGCGCAGCTTCAAGGATGAGCCCCATTACCAGGTGCCGGGGGCGCACACGACAATCGCCAGCGTCCGCCAGTTCTTCGAAGCGGGCGGGCGGTAATTGTCAGGCAGCGGCGGGTTGCCCCGCGATGGGGCTGACAGCACGCAGGACTGAACACCGGCCAATCGCCTGAAATCGCCTCAAAAAAGTTTCGCCAAATCTCTTATGTTCTTCTCTTGTTCCGCGTGAACAAACGGTATACATCATTCTCTCCACGAGGCGCCGCTCGGTCGCCTGATTGACGAGAGGAACAAGGCCATGGCAGCGCAACTGGCAGTCGTCGGAACGGGATTGGATTCGGGCAATATGGACAGGCAGAAGGCGCTCGAAGCCGCCCTCGCGCAGATCGACCGCGCGTTTGGCAAGGGCTCGGCGATGAAGCTCGGCAGCCGCGAGAAGATGGAGATCGAAACGGTCTCCACCGGCAGCCTCGGGCTCGACATCGCGCTCGGCGTCGGCGGCCTGCCGCGCGGCCGGGTGATCGAAATCTACGGGCCGGAAAGCTCGGGCAAGACCACGCTCGCGCTGCACGCGATCGCCGAGGCGCAGAAGGTCGGCGGCACCGCCGCGTTCGTCGATGCCGAACATGCGCTCGACCCCGGCTACGCCAAGAAACTGGGCGTCGACATCGACGAATTGATCGTCTCCCAGCCGGACACCGGCGAGCAGGCGCTGGAGATCGTCGACACGCTGGTGCGCTCCAACGCGGTCGACGTGCTGGTCGTCGATTCGGTCGCCGCACTGGTGCCGCGGGCGGAGATCGAGGGCGAGATGGGCGACAGCCACGTCGGCCTCCAGGCGCGCCTGATGAGCCAGGCGCTGCGCAAGCTGACCGGCTCGATCAGCCGTTCGAAATGCACCGTCATCTTCATCAACCAGGTGCGGATGAAGATCGGCGTGATGTACGGCAATCCCGAGACCACCACCGGCGGCAATGCGCTCAAATTCTACGCTTCGGTGCGCCTCGACATCCGCCGCACCGGGCAGATCAAGGACCGCGACGACATCGTCGGCAACACCACGCGGGTCAAAGTGGTCAAGAACAAGGTCGCGCCGCCGTTCAAGCAGGTCGAGTTCGACATCATGTACGGCGAGGGCATCTCCAAGGTCGGCGAGATTCTCGATCTCGGCGTCAAGGCCGGCATCGTCGAGAAATCGGGCGCTTGGTTCAGCTACGATTCGATCCGCATCGGCCAGGGCCGCGAGAATTCGAAGCTTTACCTCAAGGAAAATCCCGACGTCGCGGCGCGCCTCGAGCGCTCGATCCGCGGCAAGACCGAGGAAGTTGCCGAAGCGCTGATGGTCGGCCCCACCGCCGACGACGAATAAGGTCCCCAGCAGCGGGCGGGCGGCTCAGCCGTCCGGCAGCATTCTAGTGCCGACGGCTAGCCGTCCGCCCGCGCCTTGTCCTCGACCCCGGCGAACAAGCGCTTGGGCTCGGTCAGCGCGATCACCACCAACGCGGCCACTGCACAGGCGGCCGTGCCGACCAGGAACGGCAAGGCCGTCCCGTCGAACGCGCGCCCGATCGCGAAGCCGAGCCCGGCTCCGCCGATCGTCCCGACCACGCCCTGGACCGACGAGGCGGTGCCGGCGATCGGCCCCATATGCTCCATCGCCAGCGTGCCCAAATTGGACGAGGTGAACGCGAACGCCGCCATCGCCAGCCCCTGCAGCACGATGAACAGCGCCAGCGTCTCATATCCCGCTGCGGCGATCCCGGCATGGACGACCGTCACTATCGCGAAGACCACCGCGCCGCCGTGCCCGACCATCCGCAGGCCGTAGCGCCCGACCACCTTCGAATTGGTCCATGACGCCAAGGCCATCGGCGCCGCCACCGCGGCGAACACCCAGCCGATCGCGGACGGCGCATCGAAGGCATCGAACACGATCTGCTGGACCGTCGCGATGTACGCGGTGAGCCCCCCGAACGTGAACGCCAGCGCCAGCGTATAGCCGCGCGACTGCGGTTCCCTGAGCGTCTCCCACGCCGCCGCGCCCATGTCGCGCCACTTCAGGCTGCGGCGATATTCGGGGTGCAGCGTTTCGGGCAGCCGCAACCACGACCACGCCAGCATCCCCACCCCGTATGCGGCAAGCACGAGGAAGATCCACCGCCACGGCGCGAACAGCAGGATCGCCTGGCCGATGCTCGGCGCGATCACCGGCACCACCATGAACACCATGAACACCAGGCTCATCACCCGCGCCATCGCTTCGGCCTCGAACAGGTCGCGGACCATCGCGATGACCAGCACCCGGGTCACCGCGGCCGACGCGCCCATCGCCACCCGACCCGCGATCAGCAAGGCAAAGCTGCCCGCGATCCCGCACAGCAAGGCGAACGCCGCATACAGCGCGATCCCCGTCGCCAGCACCGGTTTCCTGCCAAAGCGGTCGGCCAATGGACCCCACAGCAACTGGGTCGATCCGAAGCCGAGGAAGTAAGCGAGCACCACCCACTGGCGGTTGTTCTCCGCTGCCACCGACAGGTCGGCGCCGATCGCCGGCAGCGCCGGGATCATCGCGTCGATGGCAAACGCATTGAGCGCCATCAGCCCGGCCAACATAATGGTCAGCTCGCGCGCGCCGGGGCGGGGGCCGGGGCGTGTCCCGTGGTCGATCTTGAACGGCATCGCGGCCTGCTGGCGTAGCGGGGCGCGCCATGCAAGAGAAAGGCTCATGGCAGCGACTCCCGACTGGTCCGGCGCGGGCGGCGATATCTGGGCCGAGCGCTGGCGCGACACCGACCGCGCGCTGAGCGAGATCGGCGCCGCGCTCGACCGCGCGATCCGCGCCGCCGCCCCGGCGAAACCGTTCACGGCGCTCGATATCGGCTGCGGGCCAGGGACCACCGCGCTGGCGCTCGCCGCCGCCCGCCCCGATGCCACGGTCCTCGGCTGCGACCTGTCACATGCCTTGGTCGCAGTCGCGCGCGAGCGCACCGCCGGTAATCCGTCGCTTAGCTTCACCGCCGAGGATGCCGAGCAAGCGGCCCGCGACCACGGCCCGTTCGACCTCCTGATCTCGCGCCATGGCGTGATGTTCTTCGACGACCCGCGGCGCGCCTTCACGACATTCCGCGCCGCGACCACCGCGGGTGGAGCGCTGGTCTTCTCCTGCTTCCAGTCGTGGGAGCGCAATGCGTGGGCGGCCGAGATCGCATCCGCCGCCGCCGGCAAGCCGCTCCCTCCGCCGGGCCGCGAGCCGAGCGGCTTCGCCTTCGCCGATCCTGAATATGTCGGCGAGCTTCTTCGGGGCGCCGGGTGGACCCCCGCCGATCCCGAGCCGCTCGCTTTCGATTACGTCGCGGGCGAGGGCCAGGCCGCAACCGACCAGGCGCTCGACTTCTTCTCCGTGATCGGCCCGGCGGCGCGCGCGATGGAGGCGATGGACGCACCGGCGCGCGGTGCGGCGCTCGACCGCATGCGCACTGTGATCGCGGAACATAACGACGGCGACCGCGTGACATTTCCGGCCGCGGCGTGGATCTGGACGGCGCGCGCGCAATGAGCATTTCCGGCCAGAGCCGGCGCGTGTGCCTGATCGGGCTGCCGACCGACAGTCACTCGTCCTTTTTGCGCGGTGCCGCCAGCGCACCGCCCGCGATCCGCGCCGCGCTTTCGTCTGACCACAGCAATCGCGCCAGCGAATCCGGGCTCGAACTCGGCGACGACATCTGCTTCGAAGACATCGGCGACCTCCCGCTCGACGAGTCCGCCGCCGACCCCGCGCGCATCCGCGACGCCGTCTCGGCCGCCGCCAGCGACGGCGCGGTGCCGATCTTGCTCGGCGGCGACCATATGGTCACCAGTCCGATCGTCGCCGGCCTCGCCGCGATCCACGGCCCCGTGAACATCCTTCACTTCGACGCGCACCCCGACCTCTACGACGATTTCGATGGCGATCCGCTGAGCCACGCCTCCCCGTTCGCGCGGATCATGGAGGCCGGGCATGCCACGCGGCTGGTTCAGGTCGGCATTCGCACCATGAACCGCCATTGCCGCGAGCAGGCCGCGCGGTTCGGCGTCGAGGTGATCGAAATGCGTGACTTCACCGTCGCCGCGGTGCCGATCCCACCCGCACCGCTGTACATCAGCATCGACCTCGACGCGCTCGACCCGGCGTTCGCGCCCGGCGTCTCGCACCACGAGCCCGGCGGCCTGTCGGTGCGCGACATTCTCGGCGTGCTCCACCGCGTGACCGGACCGATCGTCGGCGCCGACGTCGTCGAGTACAACCCAGCGCGCGACATCAATGGCATGACAGCCACGGTGGCGGCGAAACTGGTCAAGGAACTGAGCGCACTGGCAGGGGGCGGCAATGGCTGAGTGGACAGAAATTTCGCGCCGCGGGCTGATCGGTGGCATCGCGGCGGCGGCGGCACTGACTGGCGTGACTCCGGCGCAGGCCTCGACCCCGCTCGTCCCGGCCCCGCCGATCGGCCGCCCCGAGCACCTCGCCCGCCTCGCCAAGGCACGCGCCTTGATGCAGCGCCACGGCATCGGCGCGGTTCTGATCGAGCCCGGCGCCAGCCTTGATTATTTCACCGGGGTCCAGTGGTGGCGCTCGGAGCGACTGACCGCGGTGGTCATCCCCGTCAGCGGTGACCCGATCGTCGTCACCCCGTTCTTCGAGAAACCGTCGGTCGAAGAGAGCCTCGGCATCCCCGCCGAGGTGCGCGTGTGGCAGGAGGATGAGGAGCCGCTGAAGCTGGTCGCCGATTTCCTCCGCGAGCGCGGCCTAGCCAATCAGCCGGTCGGGTTCGAGGAGACCAACCGCTTTTTCATCCTCGACAAGCTCCAGCAGCATCTGCCCGGGGTCAAGGCGGTCAGCGCCAACCCGGTCGTGCGCGGTTGCCGGATGATCAAGTCGCCCGCCGAGCTGGCGCTGATGCAGCACGCCGCCGACATCAATGTCGCCGCGCTCGCCCGCACCGCGCGCGCCCTCAAGGTGGGCATGCCCGCGACCGAGGTCGAGCGGCTGTACAGCCAGGCGGTGACCGACCTCGGCGGCGTCAGCGGCGGCGGACTGGTGCTGTTCGGCCCGGCCAGCGCGCTGCCCCACGGCACCGGCAAGCCGCAGGCGCTGCAGCACGGCGACGTCGTGCTGCTCGATTGCGGCTGCTCGGTGCACGGCTACCAGGCCGACAATGCGCGCACCTTCGTGTTCGGCGCCGATCCCACCGCGGAGCAGCGCAAGGTGTGGCAGCAGATGCGGCGCGGGCAGGATATTGCGATGGCCGCAGCGAAAGTCGGCGCGGCAGCGGGGAGCGTCGACGACGCAGTGCGCGCATCATATGAAGGCTGGGGTTACGGGCCGGGCTACAGGCTGCCTGGACTGTCGCATCGCACCGGGCACGGCATCGGGATGGAGGGGCATGAGCCGGTTAATTTGGTGCAGGGCGAAAGCACCCCGTTGGCGCCGGGGATGTGTTTTTCCAACGAACCGGGGATTTATTTGCCGGGCAAGTTCGGGGTGCGGCTCGAGGATTGCTTCTTCATGACCGCGGCGGGGCCCAAGTGGTTCACCGTCCCGCCCTCCAGCATCGACCAGCCGTTCGGCTGACCTTGACCTTTCTCGGGCGAGCCGCGAAGCCTTGGCCCGACCACAGGAGCGACGATGCGGGAAGAAAAAGCGCAGAAATTCGGGCTGCAGTACCAGATGCTGGTCGGGTTCGTCGTCGGCCTCACGTTCGGCCTGATCGCCAACGCCACCGCGGGCGATGCGGCATGGGTCAGTTTCCTCACCACCTATGTCACCGGCCCGATCGGCCAATTGTTCCTGCGCCTGCTGTTCATGCTGGTCATCCCTCTGCTGTTCTCGGCGCTAGTGGTCGGAATCGCCGAGATGGGCGACGTCGGCGCCTTGAAGCGCGTCGGCTTGCGCACCTTGGCGTTCACCGTCATCGTCTCGGGCATCGCGGTGGTGCTCGCGCTGGCGTTCACCAACCTCATCCAGCCCGGCGCCGGGGTCGATCCCGTGCTCGCCAACCAACTGCTCGCCGACGCGCGCGAAGGGGCGGGGGCGATCCTGTCAGGCCAGGCGGACAAGCCGCAGGGCGTCAACGCGGTCCTCGCCTTGGTCCCCAACAACGTCATCGCCGCCGCCGCCGACAACGACATCCTCGCGGTGATGGTGTTCGCGCTGATCTTCGGCATCGGGCTGCTGATCACCGATTCCAAGCCCGCCCAGGTCCTGCAGAACTCGATCGAGGGCATCTTTCACGTCTCGATGCGGCTGATCTCGCTGATCATCCGCTTCGCGCCGATCGCGATCGCCTGCTTCATGTTCAACCTCGCGTCGGTGTTCGGTTGGGAGCTGCTGGTCCGCCTCGGCGCCTATGTCGCAGTGGTCCTGCTCGCGCTCGGTACCCACATGTTCATCGTCTATCCGCTGGTGCTCAAGCTGGCCGGCGGAGTGTCGCCGATCGCCTTCTTCCGCAACTCGCAGGAAGCGATCGTGATGGCCTTCTCGACCGCCTCGTCGAACGCCACGCTGCCGACCGCGCTGAGGGTCGCCGAGACGCGGCTCAAGCTGCCGCCGCGGGTGGCGCGCTTCGTGCTGACCATCGGCGCCACCGCCAACCAGAACGGCACCGCGATCTTCGAGGGCGTCACCGTGCTGTTCCTCGCCCAATTCTTCGGGGTCGAGCTAAGCCTCGGCCAGCAGACGCTGGTGCTGCTGGTATGCATCCTCGGCGGGATCGGCACCGCCGGCGTCCCGGCGGGCTCGCTGCCGGTGGTGGCGCTGATCCTCGGCATGATCGGGGTGCCGCCCGAGGGCATCGGGCTGGTGCTCGGGGTCGACCGCTTCCTCGACATGTGCCGCACCAGCCTCAACGTCACCGGCGACCTCGTCTGCGCCACCGTCGTTTCGCGTGGCGAGCCGCATGAAGGCGAGCGCGAGGACCGCATCCCGGGCGTCCCGCCAAAGCCGGTGTGAGCGAACTCGACGCGCTCCCCGCGCACTACCGCCTAATCCTGTGCGACGTGTGGGGCTGCATCCACGACGGCATCCGCCTGCTCCCCGGCGTGGTCGAACGGCTGACCCGGTGGAAAGCCGAGGGCCGCACCGTGTTTCTCGTCACCAACGCCCCGCGCACCGAGGCGACCATCGCCCGCGAGCTCGAGTGGCTCGGCTTGCCGCGCAGTGCGTACGACCGCATCGATTCGAGCGGGGAGGCGGGGATTGACGCCTTGACGTCACTCGGCCGCCCGACCGGCTTCCTCGGCACCGAGGACGACCGCGCCGAGCTCGAGCGGGCAGGGCTGGCGTTCGTCGAAGACTCCGATGCGACCGACATCGCCTGCATCGGCTTCGACGACCACCGCGCCTCGATCGCCGATTATGCCGCCGACCTCGATCGCTGGGCCGCGCGCGGGGTCACGCTGCACTGCCTCAACCCCGACCGCGTGGCGATGGTCGGCGAGATCGCGGTGCCGTGCGCCGGCGCCATCGCCGACGCCTACGAGGAGCGCGGCGGGCGCGTGACCTGGTATGGCAAGCCGCATCCCGCGATCTACCAGCACGTCCTCGCCACCGCCGGTTCGCCCCCGCTCGACAGCGTGGTGGCGATCGGGGACGGGCTGCTGACCGACATGCTTGGCGCGGCGCGCCACGGCATCGCCGCGGTGTTCGTCACCGGCGGCATCCAGCGCGGCGCCGGCATCCCCGCCGATTTCGCGCAGGCGCACGGCCTCGGCGACTGGCGGCCGCTGTTTACCGTGAGTTCGCTCGCCTAGGCCGGTTCGGGCATCCGTTGCTGGACCACCTTGTCGGCCAGCGTCCCGTTCAATTCGGCGAGATGGTCGAACCCCGCCTCATAGCTCGCCAGCCCCTGGCTCTGCGACCTCAGCTCGGCGTCGAGCCCGCCCAGCTCGGCCTCGGGGATCAGCGCGTCGACCCGCTCCCACCCGGTCCAGCCGTCGCGCGGGCCCATCCCGAGCATCTGCCCGCGGCGGCTCGCCACCGCCGAGCTGACCCGGCTCGCCGCGCCCGACGGGCACACCACGCTGAGCTTCTGCACCGGCTCGAGCAAATGCGGCCCGGCCGCGGCCAGCGCCTCGTGCATCGCGATCCGCCCGGCCATGCGGAACGCCAGTTCGCTGCTGTCGACGCTGTGATAGCTGCCGTCGATCAGCGTTACCGCGACATCGACCACGGGGAAGCCGAGCGGCCCCTTGATCATGGCGTCCTTGACGCCCTGCTCGACCGCCGGGATCCATTGCTTGGGGATTGCCCCGCCGTGGATCTTCTCCTCGAACTTGAAGCCTTCGCCGCGCGCCAGCGGGCGGATTTCGATGATCACGTCGCCGAACTGGCCGTGCCCGCCCGACTGCTTCTTGTGGCGGCCTTTCTGGGTGACCGTGCGGCGGATCGATTCGCGGTAGCCGATGGTCGGCGCGTGGCTCTTGACCTCGACCCCGTAGCGCCGCTTCAAGCGCGCGACCACGGTGTTCAAATGCTCGTCGTTGACGCCCTTCAGGCGCATTTCGTGGCTCGCCTCGTCATGCTCGAGCGCGAGCGCGCTATCCTCCTCGAGCAGGCGCTGCAACGCGCTTGACAGCCGCACGTCGTCCTTGCGGTCGGCGGGGGCGATCGCCAGCACGCAGTTGCGCGCCGGATAATCGACCTCGAGCGGCGGCGGCAGCGCGCCCGTGCCGAGCCATTGCCCGGCGCGGGTGCCGTCGACCTTGGCCACCGCGACGACATCGCCGTCGCGCGCTTCGGCGACCTTTTGCGTCTTCTCGCCCTGCGCCTTGAACAGCGCCCCCAGTCGCGCAACCTCGCCGTCGGCGGTCTTGACGTCCGAACCCTCGGCGATGCGCCCGCCGAGCATGCGCGCCAGCGCCAGCCGGCCGACCGAGCCGCCGTGGCTGATCTTGAACACGCCCAAGGCCGGCGCGCTGACCCCGAGGCGCTCCGCCGCCGCCTGCGGGCCGGGCGCTTCGTGGCGCAGCGCTTTCAATAGCCGCCGCACGCCCCACGAGCTGGCCGCCGAGCCGAACAGCACGGGAACGCCGAGGCTTTCGCCGGTCTCGCGCGCCAAATCGGCGAGCACGCGGTCCTGGCTCGGCGCCTGGTCGGTCAGCAATTGCTCGAGCAGTTCGTCGTCATGGTCGGACAATTGCTCGAGCATCTGGTTGCGTGCCTCGGCCTCGCGCTGCTGCAGCTCGGACGGGATCTCGATCCGCTCGGATTCCTTGCCCGGGCGGTATTGGAACGCGCGCTCGAGCGCCAAGTCGACGAAGCCGGTGACCTTGTCGGCGTCGCGGATCGGGATTTGCCGCGCGATCAGCGGCGACACGCTCATCGGCTGCAATGCGCTGAGCAGGTCGCGGATGCGGCCGCGCGCCTGGTCGATGCGGTTGACGAACACGATGTGGGGGATGCCGAGCTCGTCCAAGGTGCGCAGCGCGGGGGCGGCGAGGGGGGCGCGCGCGGGATCGGGGTCGACCACCACGATGGCGAGGTCGGCGAGCGCGATGGCTCGCGCGCCGTCGGCGGCGAAGCCGATCGAGCCGGGGCTGTCGATCAAGGCGAAATCGTCGCCGAGGTAGGAGAAATTATAGAGGTTCAATTCGGTCGAGCCGCCGCGTTGGCGGGCTTCGGGGCTGGCGTCGCCGATGCTCGAGCCGTTCGACGTCGCGCCGAGCCGGTCGCTTGCCCCGGCGGCGAACAGCATCGCCTCGGCCAGGCTGGTCTTTCCCGCGCCGGCCGGCCCGACCAGCGCGATCACTCGAGTGCCCTTGGTTGCTCCGCTTCTTGCAGCATCGGCCATGCGACTCTCCTTCGTCCGGATCCCGGGCGCGCGAGTCGCTTTCGAGTGCGCCTCACGCGCATGTTGAATATTTCACCGTCCGCCGGTTTTGGGGAGATTGCAAGAGTGGCGGGCGCGGCGGCAGTGTCGCGACGCGGGCGGGTCAGCGGGCGTCAGGGGCCGCCGGCTTCCAGTCGAACAGTTTGCGTAGCGCGGACCGATAGGCGGCTGGAAGATCAGCCGCGTGCGTTCCGTCCTTTAGGTCGATGCGCTCGGTGATCATGCCCGTCGAAAGGCGCCTGCCTTGCTCGTCGACCCAGCGGATGGCCTGCTGCCGCGGTTCGGCCGCATTGGCAGTGCCGCTTACGACATAGAGGCGCAGGCCGCTGCGCCGGGGCGGGGTGGGCGGCTCCCACAATTTCTCGCTGTGAAGCCGGAACGACGGGTTGCTCGCAATTCGTCCCCAGAAGGCGTCCGGCCGGTTGAGCGCCGACCACAACACGAACGAGCCGCCGTAGGATTGGCCCACCAGCACCCGCCGCAGCGGGTCGCCGCGGGACGCCGCCTCGACGCGCGGGAATAGCTCGGCCTCGAGGAAGCGGTGGAACGCCTCCGACCTCTCCCCGAAATCCACGTCGCGCTTGTTTATCTTCGGGTCGAATCCGCCATAGGCGATGCCGACCACGATGGCCTCCGGCAGTTTGTCGTCGATCGTCAGGAACAGGTGCTGCGATGCCAGCAACGGGAAGGCGGAATCTCCGTCGAGCAAGTAAACTATCGGATAGCGATGGCCGCGGTCGTCGGCGTACCCCTGCGGATAGCGGATGAAGATATGGTAGGTGAGGCCGGTCGCCGCGGACGCGAGCGGGAAGTAGTCGCCGGCGATCGCGGGCAGATGTACGAGCGGATTAGACGGAGCCGCCGCCGGGCGTGCAACTGCGGTGCCCGTAACAGCGGTCAACAACGCGAGCAGGATTGCGAGCTGACGCATCAGGCTCGCAGCTTAATCCAGCTTTGACCGCTTACGCCAGCCGCTCAAGCGGCCGGCAACAGCTTGCGGTCGCCGGCCAGGCGCAGCAGCGCGGCCTGGAGCTTCTCGAACGCGCGCACCTCGATCTGGCGGATGCGTTCGCGGCTGACGTCATAGACCTGGGACAATTCTTCCAGCGTCTTGGGCTCGTCGGCGAGGCGGCGCTCCATCAATATGTGCTTTTCGCGGTCGTTGAGGCTCTCCAGCGCGTCCATCAGCAAATCGTGGCGGACCTGGCTTTCCTCGGCGTCGGCGATGCTCTCGTCCTGCAGCGGGCCGGTGTCGACGAGGAAGTCCTGCCACTGGCTTTCGCCCTCGCTGTCACGCAGCGGGGCATTGAGCGAGGTGTCGCCGCCCATGCCCATGCGGCGGTTCATCGAGATCACTTCGTCCTCGGTGACGCCGAGGTCGGTGGCGATCTTGGTGACGTCGGCTGGCTTGAGGTCGCCTTCCTCGAAGGCGTCGATCTGGTTCTTCATCCGGCGCAGGTTGAAGAACAGCTTTTTCTGCGCCGCGGTGGTGCCCATTTTGACCAGCGACCACGAGCGCAGGATGAATTCCTGGATCGAGGCGCGGATCCACCACATCGCGTAGGTGGCGAGGCGGAAGCCGCGGTCGGGCTCGAACTTCTTGACCCCCTGCATCAGGCCGATGTTGCCCTCGGAGATCAGCTCGCTGACGGGGAGGCCGTAGCCGCGGTAGCCCATCGCGATCTTGGCGACGAGGCGCAGGTGCGAGTTGACCAATTTGGCCGCGGCATCGGTGTCCTCATGCTCGCGCCAGCGCTTGGCCAGCATATATTCCTCCTCCGGGGCGAGGATCGGGAATTTCTTGATTTCGCTCAGATAGCGGTTGAGGCCGGCCTCGCCGCCCGAGGCGGGGATCGAAACGAGGCGTTTTTGCTGTGCCATGATCCTGCGTATTCTCCATGCGCCGGGCGCTGCTTAAGCGCCGTAGCGTTTCAAAACCTATACACCAAGCGCGCTGAACAGTTCCTGCATATCGGGCGGCATCGGGCTGGTGAACGCGAGATGCTGCTTGGTCGCGGGATGGATGAAGCCGAGCGCGGCGGCATGCAGCGCCTGGCGATGAAAGCCGAGCGATTTCAGTATCTCGCGGTGAGTCTTTCCGGCGCGGCCGTAAACCGGGTCGCCGAGCAGGGGATGGCCGATCGAGGCCATGTGGACGCGCACCTGGTGGGTGCGGCCGGTTTCCAGGGCGCATTCGACCAGCGCCGCATCCTTGAGCGTTTCGAGGCTTTTCCAGTGGGTTACCGCCCGCTTGCCGCGGCTGCCCTCGACGATCGCAATTTTCTTTCGGTTGCTCGCCGAGCGGGCGAGGGGGGCATCGACTTTTCCTTCGCGCGTTCGCGGCACGCCCGAGACGATCGCGAGGTAGCGGCGGTCGATACTGTGGGCGGCGAACTGCTTGGCGAGGCCGGCGTGGGTGACGTCGGTCTTGGCCACCACCAGCAGTCCCGAGGTGTCCTTGTCGATGCGGTGGACGATGCCGGGGCGCGCGACCCCGCCGATGCCCGACAGGCTGGCGCCGCAATGGTGGAGCAAAGCGTTCACCAAGGTGCCGTCGAAATTGCCCGCGGCGGGGTGGACCACCAGCCCGGCGGGCTTGTCGACCACCAGCAAATGCTCGTCCTCGAACGCGATGGTCAGCGGGATGTCCTGCGCCTGGTTGTGCGCGGGGGTGGGCTGGGGGACAGCGAGGCGGAACTGCTCGCCGCCGCGGACCTTGACCGCGGGATCGCGTAGCGCGGTGCCATTGGCGTCGAGCGCGCCGGACTTGATGAGGACCTTGAGGCGCTCGCGCGACAGCGTCGGCAGCGCCGCGGCGAGCGCGCGGTCAAGCCGCCACCCGGCCCAGGCCGGCTCGAGCGCCACGTCGACGAAATGATGCCCCCCGGCCATTGCTGGGAATATGGGCGCGCATTCAGGCGGTTCAAGCGGTGGCCGCCTTGCCTCGTCCGGGGTTTTTGCCCATCACGCCGCGATGACCAGCCCGACCTCCGCCGCCGACTTCGCCAGCCTGCTGTGCTCGCGCCTGTGCCATGACCTGATGTCGCCGGTCGGCGCGCTCAACAACGGGGTCGAATTGCTCGCCGACGAGAGCGACCCCGACATGCGCGAGCAATGCATGGCGCTGCTCGCCGACAGCGCGCGGACCACCGCCAACAAACTGAAATTCTTCCGCCTGGCATTCGGCGCCGCGGGCGGGTTCGGCGACAGCGTCGACACCAGCGAGGCGCGCGCCGCGCTGGAAGGGCTGTTCGGCGCCGAAAAGCGCCTCGAGCTGGGCTGGATGGTGGCCGAAGACCGGATGCCAAAGGGCGCGATCAAGCTGCTGCTCAACTTGGCCTTGATCGCCGGAGATGCGCTGGTGCGCGGCGGGCGGCTTGATGTCGGCGCCGAGCGCACCGGCGGGGGGCTCGAGCTGGTGATCCGCGCCGAGGGGCCGCGCGTGCTGCTCGACCCCAACCTCCGCGCGACCTTGACCGACGGCCTGCCCGACGGCCCGGCCGAAGCGCGCGTTGCCGGCGCCTGGCTCGCCCACAGCCTGGCCGCCGAGGCCGGCGCGACAATCCAGCTGTCCCCGCCCAACGAAGAGCTGCTGATGATCGGCGCCACGCTGCCGGGTCACGGATAACGGCGCGTTAACACCTCGCGGCCATAAGCGACCCCTTGCAGGGGAAGCCGGGCGCCGATGGACGATTTGATTGCCGATTTCGTAGCCGAATGCCGCGAGATGCTCGAAGCGCTCGGCGGCGAGATCGTGGCGTGGGAGGCCGCGCCCGACGACCGCGCCCGCCTCGACAGCATTTTCCGCTTCGTCCACACCGTCAAAGGCAATTGCGGCTTCTTCGATTTCCCGCGCCTGGAAGCGCTCAGTCACGCCGCCGAGGATGCGCTGGCCGATGTCCGCGCCGGTCGCCGCCGGTCCGACGCGCCGCTGGTCAGCGCGGTTCTCGCGGTGATCGACCGCATTGGTGAAATGATCGCCGCGATCGATGCCGGCGAAGAGTTTCGCGACGGCGGTGACGATGCCCTGATCGCCGCGCTCGCGCCGGGCGCGGAAACAGCGGCGGCACCGGTCGCCGCCACGCTCGCCGAAGCCAATGGCAAGGCCGCCGCGGCGCCGCGCACGATCCGCCTTTCGGTCGAGCTGCTCGACCGCGTGATGAGCGGCGTGTCCGACATGGTGCTGGCGCGCAACGAGCTCGCCCGCCGCCTGCGCGAATCGCCCACCGACGTGCCGATCGACGGCGCCTTCGAGCGACTGTCGGGGATCATCGCCGAGATGCGCGATGCGATCACCCGCACCCGCATGCAGCGCATCGAGAATTTGTTCGTCGCGCTGCCGCGCATGGTGCGCGACCTGTCGGCCGAACTGGGCAAGCAGGTGCTGGTCGATATCGATGGCGGCGACGTCGAGCTCGACCGCGAGATGATTGAGATGATCCGCGATCCCCTGACCCACATCATCCGCAACGCGGTCGACCACGGCATCGAGCTGCCGGCCGAGCGATTGAAGGCGGGCAAGCGCGAAATCGGCATTCTCGCGGTGTCCGCGCGCCAGTCCGGCAACCAAATCCTGATCGACATCGCAGACGACGGCCGCGGCATCGATGGCCACAAGCTGGTCGAGAAAGCGCTCGCCGCCGGGCTGCTCGACAGCGAGGCCGCCGCCGCGCTTGCCCCGCGCGACCAGCTCGCGCTGGTGTTCGAGGCCGGCTTGTCGACCGCCAAGCAAGTCACCTCGATCTCCGGCCGCGGGGTCGGCATGGATGTCGTGCGCTCCAACGTCGAGCGCATCGGCGGCATCGTCGAGGTCGACAGCCGCCCCGGCGAAGGCACCCGCATGACCCTGCGCGTGCCGCTGACGCTGACCATCATCCCCGCGCTGACGGTGTCGATCGGCGCCCAGCATTTCGCGATTCCGCGCTCGGCGATCGAGGAGATCGTCCGCGCCAACGGCGAGTCCGTCACCCTCGAGCAAGTCGGCGGGGCAGGGGTCGCGACGATCCGCGGCCGCCGCGTCCCCGAAGTCGCGCTGGCCGACATCCTCGGCCTCGACAGCGCACTGGCCGACGACGAGCGCACGCTGATCGTGCTGCGCCCGGCGGGCGGCGATGTTTATGCCCTCGCGGTCGACAAGATCCACGACCATGAGGAGCTGGTGGTCAAGCCCGCCGCGCCGGCGGTGATGGCGACCGGGCTGTACGCCGGCACCACGCTGGCCGACGACGGCAGCCCGATCCTGCTGTTCGACCCCGCCGGGCTGGCGCTGGTCGGCGGCGTCAAGCTCGAAGCGCAGGAACGCGCCGCGCGGATCGTCGAGGACCTCGATTTCGCCCCGGTCGCAGCGGCCACCCCGGTCCTGCTGTTCCGCGGCCTCGACGGTGGCCGCCGCGCGCTGCGGCTGGCGGTCGTCGACCGCATCGAAGAGGTCCCCGCCGCGGCGATCAAGCCCGGTGCCGGGCAACTCCGCGTCCAGCTCGGCTCGACCATCCTGCCGCTCGGCGGGACCGCCGGTCCGCTGCCGGACGGCAAGGTGCGCCTGTTCCGCCTCAACGACGGGGTGCAGGAAATCGCTTATGCGTTCGCCGAGGTGATCGACCTCGCCGCGATCGAGCATGACGTCATTTCCGCGGAGTGCCCGGGCGAGGTCAGCGGCGTGACCCTGATCGCCGGCGAGCCGGCCGAGCTGCTCGACGCCCATTGGCTGTTCGCCCATTTCGCCGGCCCGGCCGCGCCGGCCGCGGCGGACCGCTTGGTGTGCCGCCTGCCGGGCGGCGACCCGTGGATGCAGAACATGCTGCGGCCGATCGTCGAGGCGGCCGGGTACCGCGTGGTCGACGAGAGCGACAAATGCGACGCGGACCTGGTCATCACCGCCGAAGGCAGCAAGGCGACCAAGGCCAAGGGCGGCAAGACCATCGTCTTGCGCGCCGAGCCGGACGCCGCCGGCGCCAAGGACAACAGCATCTACCGCTACGACCGAGCGGGCCTGCTGATGGCGCTCAAGGCGGCCGGCGCGGGGAGGGGACGATGAGCGACTTGTTGCTGGTCGTGACGATCGCCGGGGAGCGCGTCGCGCTGCCCGCCGCCGCGGTCGAATCGGTGGTCGAGCTCGATACATTGATCCCGGTGCCGCGCGCCGCCCCGCATATCGCCGGGCTGTCGGCGTTGCGCAGCCGGGTGCTCACCGTGGTCGACTGCAGGCGCTCGCTGGAGCTCGGCGCAAGCGACCGCCCGAGCGGCATCCGCGAGGCCGCGGTGGTCGAGATCGACGGCCATCATTACGCGCTGATCGTGGACGTGGTCGAAGACGTGGTGGAGGCGCTGTCCGACCCGGTCCCGGTGCGCGCGGCGATGGCCCCCGGGTGGGAGCGCGCGTCGGCCGGCATGGTCGAGACCGAAAGTGGGCCGCTGCTGCTGGTCGATGTCGCGGCGCTGGTCAGCGGCGCCGAGGCCAAGGCGGCTTAAGCTCTTCGTTACTGTTGCCATCTATAGCCTCAGGCCAAGCCAAGCGGGAATATGAGAAGCATGAAAACCTGTCTGATCGTCGACGACTCCAAGGTCATTCGCAAAGTCGCCCGCCACATCCTCGAAACGCACGAATTCGAAGTCGAGGAAGCCGGTGACGGGCGCGAGGCGCTGACCCGCTGCGAAGCCCGGATGCCCGACGTCGTCCTGCTCGACAGGAACATGCCGGTGATGAGCGGAATGGAATTCCTCCGCCTGCTCCGCCAGCGGGGCCACAACGACCAGCCCAAGGTCGTGTTCTGCACCACCGAGAACGACATGGCGCACATCCGCGCCGCGCTCGAGGCGGGGGCCGACGAATATGTCATGAAGCCGTTCGACCGCGAGACGCTGCACATCAAGCTTCAGCTCGTCGGCGTCGCCTGAGCCCCCCGGCATGGAGCGGGCGCTCGCCACGACGCGGGACCCACGAGGACCACCCCGCCGCAATCACCGCCGCATCCGGCTGATGGTGGTCGACGATTCGATCGTCGCCCGCGCCGTGCTGTCGCGGATGATCGAAACCGACGACTGCTTCGAGATCGCCGCCGTCGCGGCCAGCGCCGAGGATGCGCTCGACGCATTGCGGACGGTGCGCGTCGACACCATCCTGCTCGACCTCGAGATGCCTGGCGTTGGTGGCCTCAAGTCAATTCCGAAAATTCTCGCCGCGGCGGGCGGGGCGCGGGTGATGATCGTGTCGAGCCTCGCCAACGAGGGCGCCGAGCATACCGTCGCCGCGCTCGCGCTGGGTGCGACCGATGCCTTGCCCAAGCCAGGCACCGGCCGCTTCCATGGCCGGTTCTCGGAGGTCCTGATCGCGCGCCTCAAGGCGCTCGGTTTCGCCGATGACGTCGCCGCGCCGGAGCCGCAGGTCATGGCGCCGTATCGCGGCGGGCCGCTGCGCGCGATGCCGTCCGACCCGCTCGCCTTGCTCGCGATCGGCGCTTCGACCGGCGGCATTCACGCGCTCAACGGCCTGTTCAAGGCGCTGCCGGCGCGGATCGGCGTGCCGATCCTGGTCACCCAGCACCTTCCCACCCCGTTCATGCCGGTGTTCGCGCGGCAATTGGCGATGACCGCCAAGCGCGAGGCGGTGGTTGCCGAGGACGGCATGCTGCTCGCCCCCGACCGCATCGTGATTGCCCCCGGCGACGCCCATTTGACGGTGGTGGCAGCCGGCGACGGCGCCGCGGTGCGGCTGACCCACGATCCCGCGCTGAGCGGGTGCATGCCGTCGGTCGATCCGATGCTCGAATCGGCCGGCGCGCTGTACGGCGCGGGCGCGATGGGCGTGGTGCTGACCGGCATGGGCCGCGACGGCGTCCACGGCGCCGCGCGGCTGGTCGCCGCGGGCGGCGCGGTGCTCGCCCAGGACGAAGCCAGTTGCGCGGTGTGGGGCATGCCGCGCGCGGTGCTCGACGCCGGCCTCGCCTGCGCGGCCTTGCCGCCGGACAAATTGGGCCGCCGCATCGCATCGCGCACGGAAGATTTCACGTGCAGGTAAGCGACAGCTCGAGCCGCATCCTCGCCGGTCTCCTCGAAGCCCGCACCGGACAACAACTGACCTTGAGCCGCCGCTGGCGGATCGAGACCGCATTGTCGTCGCTGTTGCGGGCACGCGGCATCGCCACCCTCGACGAACTGATCACCATCCTCGTCATGGGCAGCGAGCCGGGCCTGTCGAGCGAGGTGGTCGAGGCGCTGCTCAACAACGAGACCTATTTCTTCCGCGACCGCGCCCCGTTCGACCTCATCGCGCGCCACGCGCTGCCGGTGCTGGCCGAGCGGCGCAAGGCGGCCAAGCGCATCCGCATCTGGTCGGCCGGCTGCTCGACCGGGCAGGAGGCCTATTCGCTGGCGATGCTGTTCGCCGAGGACGCCGCGGCGTGGCGCGGGTGGACCATCGACATCCTCGGCACCGATGTCTCGGGCGCGGCGATCGACCGCGCGCGCTCGGGGTCGTACACCCAGTTCGAGGTCCAGCGCGGGCTCGGCATCCAGCAGACCATCCGCTGGTTCGAGGAAACCGGCGACGCCTGGCGCGCGGTCGAGGCGGTGCGCCGCCCGGTGCGCTTCCAAGTCCACAATCTGCTCGAGCCGCCGCCGCACCCGGGCGACTTCGACATCGTGCTGTGCCGCAACGTTTTGCTTTACCTGTGCGCCGAGAAGAAGGCGCTGGCGTTCGACCGGCTGGCGTCGGCGATGGCGCCCGATGGGTGGCTGATGCTCGGCGCCGGCGAGACTGTCATCGGCCAGACCGACCGGCTGGTTTCGGACAGCGCGGCGCGCGGCTTTTACCGGCTCAGCGACCCCGCCGCCGAGACACCGCGGCCGCGCGCCGCGCGGGGGGCTTGACCTCGCGCCCAAGCTGGTGCGCCATGCGCGGCGATGGACATGATCGAGCGCCCTTCGCCCAATTTCGACGAGCGCAAGCTGCCGGTGTCGATGATCGTCCTTCATTACACGGGCATGCCGACGGCCGAGGCCGCGCTCGACCGGCTGACCTCGCCCGAAGCCAAGGTGTCGGCGCATTATTGCGTCGACGAGGACGGCACGATCACCCGCCTGGTCGATGAGGAACATCGCGCGTGGCACGCCGGCAAGGCACGCTGGCGCGGCACCTCGGACGTCAATTCGGCGAGCGTCGGGATCGAGATCGTCAACCCCGGCCACGAGTTCGGCTACCGCTTGTTCCCCGACGAGCAGATCGCCGCCTTGATCCCGCTGGTGGCGCGGATCAAGGAGCGCCACGGCATCAGCCGCGGCAATGTCGTCGGCCATTCGGATGTCGCTCCGGCGCGCAAGGAAGACCCCGGCGAGCTGTTCCCGTGGGAGGCGCTGGCGCGGCGTCGGCTGGCGCTGCCGAGCCCGACCCGCGACCTGATCGACCCGTTCTGGACCGACGCCGCCTTCCTCCTCGCGCTCGAGCGCTTCGGCTACGACCTCGCCGAGCCCGACAAAGCGGTGATCGCGTTCCAGCGCCGCTTCCGCCCCGACCTGATCGACGGCATCATCGACGGCGAGTGCCGGGCGAAACTGCTCGCGCTCTTGCTGCCGCGCCCGCAATAACCGATATGTGCCGACGTCAGAGGGCCGGGCGGCCGCGTCGGGGAAACTCGCCGAGGAAAGTCCGGGCTCCACGGAACGACGGTGCCGGGTAACGCCCGGCGGGGCCGCGGCTTTCGGGTCACGGCTTCAGGGACAGTGCCACAGAAAGCGATCCGCCGGTCTTCGGGCCGGTCACGGCGAACGGGTGCGGCAAGAGCGCACCGCGGGTCCGGCAACGGCCCCGGCACGGCAAACCCCACCGGGTGCAAGACCGAATAGGGGTGGCATACGGGCCTGTTCCGGCTCGCCGCCCGGGTTGGTCGCTGGAGGGGCGGAGCAATCCGCCTCCTAGAGGAATGGTCGCCCATCTCCCGCGAGGGGGAGGACAGAACCCGGCTTACAGGCCCTCTGACATTTTCTTTCGTCGCGCGGCACTGGCGGATACTCCGCCGCGTCCCTAGGTTCGGATGGTATGGCGAAGCAGAAACGATCGGACGACTGGGGGTTCCCGCGCTGGCGGCCGTACGGCAAGTCGCGCGACGCCGCGCGCATCCGGCTGTGCGACCGCCACGGCTGCACCAATCCCGGCGACCGCCCCGCGCCCAAGGCGCCCAACAGCCCCGAGCGCTGGTATTTCTGCGAGAGCCACGCCGCCGAATACAACAAGGGCTGGGATTATTTCGCCGGGCTCGACCCGGCGTCGGCCGCGGCGCGCGAGGCAGACGAGGCGCGTGACGCGTCGGGGTTCCGCCAATCGCCGCACTGGGGCTGGGGCGGGCCGGGCGACGGCAGCCGCAGCCGCGACGAGATGCGTGCATTGGATGCGCTCGAGCTCGACGCCGATGCCGACTTCACCGCGGTCAAGGCCGCCTATCGCCGCCTGGCCAAGGCCAACCACCCCGACTTGAAGCCGGGCGACGCCGAATCGGCCAAGCGCTTCCAGCAGATCCAGGCCGCGTACGACGTCCTGCGCAAGGCCGACGAGCGGCAGCGCGAGACCGCCGCTAGGCGCGGAGCATGAAGGTGCCCGAGCTGTAGGCGATCGGCCGCGCCGGGTCGCCGCCGTGGGCGACCCCGCGCACGAACGCGACCTGACGGGTCAATTTTACGCACTCGCAGCGCGCGAACACCGTCTCGCCCTTCACCGCCGGGCGGAGGTAGTCGATCCTGAGGTCGATGGTGACGATCGGCTCGAAACGGCCGAGGCTGG
Source organism: Sphingomonas sp. (assembly GCF_031426035.1). GTDB lineage: Bacteria > Pseudomonadota > Alphaproteobacteria > Sphingomonadales > Sphingomonadaceae > Sphingomicrobium. The sequence goes on from NZ_JANPKO010000006.1 coordinate 33,263, forward strand.
TCCACACCGCACAACCGCTGGCGGTGTCGATCAGGCTGACCACCGCGCCGGTTGCCAGCACACCGGTGGCGGGGGCGCCGACCAGCTCGGCGCGCCACGGCAGGCGGAGCTCGGTCCAGTCGGGGCCGGCGGCAACGAACTCCATGCCGAGCGCGCGGCCGTGGCCGATCTGGCGCGCAAGCTGAAAGAAGCGTTCGACGTCGAACCCGGCGGCAGTTTCGACCATCACGCGGCCAGCCGCTGCGCGGTCTGCCGGACCAGCGCGATCATGTTCGGCACGCCCTGGGTGCGGTTGGCGCTGAGGTGCCGCGCCAGCTCGAAGCGGGCGAGCGCGGCGGCGACATCCATGTCGGCGACCTCGGCCGCGGGCTTATCCTGCACTGCCGCCAGCACCAGCGCGACCACGCCCTTGGTAATCGCGGCATTGCTGACGGCGAGGAAATGGAGGCGGCCGTCGGGGGTCACGGTGGGATAGACCCACACCGAGGCGGAGCAGCCGCGCACCTTGGTCGCCTCGGTCTTGAGCGCCTCGGGCATCGGCTCGAGCAGGCGGCCGAGGTCGATCAGCTGGCGATAGCGGTCCTCGCCGTCGAGCAGCTCATATTCGTCGAAAATGTCGTCAAGGGAGGGCAGGGCCGTCATCGCGCCCGCCTAGCAGGCAGCCCGCTGCGCTTCTAGCGGTCGCGCAGCTCCTCGATCTCTCGCGCCAGGCTGTTTTCCTTGTCGGTGGCGATCCGCTCGAGCACGTGCAGCCGCTCCTTCAACTGCTTGACCTCGTCCTTGAGGCGAAGCGTCTCGGCCTGCTCGACCGGGTCGATGTCGCGCAGTCGGCGGCGGTGCGAGTATTTCGCCCGCAGCACCGACGCGATCATCACCGCGACGACGATGATCGCGACCATTTCAAACGGGTTCATTGCACTTTCTCTCCGGTCTCGATGCGGGGCGCGTCACGCAGCGCCTCGATCTGGGCTGCGGTCTGCGCGCCGCCGTCGGTGACGATCTGCTCGAGGACCCGCACGCGTTGCTCGAGGTCGTGGCTGCGCGACGCATATTGCGCGGCTTTCTCCGCGGCCATGCCGGCCTCAACCTCCAGTTTCTTCTCACGCAGCCGGAAGTACCGGTTGGCGATAATCATCAACAGAATCACCGGCAGGCCGACGACGATCAGCGCGATGAAGACGTTGGCGGGACCGTCCATTACGCATTGCCTCCCTTGTCGAACGTCAGCGAGTCGATCTCGCGCGCCAGCCGCGACGGCTGGTCGGTGACGATCCGCTCGATGGTTTCGAGGCGATCTTTGACAGCCCCCAGCTCGGCCCGCAACTGCGCGTTCTCGCCGGTCAAAAGCTTGATCCGCTCGATCGATTCCTTGTCGCTGCTGGGGTGGATCGGAATCCCCCACGAGCTCTCCAGCGGGTAGCCGTGCTTGACCCTCAGCCAGGTCGTGATGACCCAGCCGACGACCGCGCAAATCCCGATGATCGCGGCCACCGGCGCGAATGTTTCAAATGGAAATTCCATACGTTCCCCCAGATACTTGGGTTGATGCGCCTAGCGCAATTGCTCGATTTCGCGCGCCAGCGTGCGGTTTTCGGTGGTGACGTAGCTCTCGATGTCGGCCAAGCGGCGGTCGATGTCGCGCATGCGGCTGCGGATGTCGCGCGCGGTGCGCGCCGGCGAGGCGCGCACGCTCTGCCAGAACTGCTGCTGCTCGCGGTCCTCGACGGCCAGCTCGCGCGGCTTCTTGTCGGCCACCCAGCCGGTGATGAAATAGAGCGGGAGGATGGCCAGGCTGCTCATCAGGATCGCGGCGACCATCATCACCCGGATCAACGTCACGTCGAACCCGGTGTAGTCGGCGATCCCCGAGCACACGCCCATGATCTTGCCGTTGTGCTTGTCGAGGTAGAATTTGGTCCGGCTCGGCGGTTGCGTCGACATCGGTCAGTCCCTCTCGCTGAGGAGGCGCTGGCCGGCGCCCTCGCCGGGCAGGCAGTTCTGACGCCAGTTGGGGTTTTCGGCGGTCATGATGCGCTCGATCGTGCACAGCCGGTCGTCGAGCCGGCGCGCGGCGTCATGCAGCTCGTCGAGCAATTTCTCGTCCGATCCGGTCAGCGTGGCGGCGGTTTTCCATTTGGTGACGTAGTGGAAAATCAACCACGGCAGCCCGATGAACAATGTGATGATGGCGAGCCCGCCGATCAGCATGCCCATGAATTCTTCGGCCATAAACTTCTATTCCCCCTTGGCGGCGCGGGCCGCTTTCATGGCTTCCAGCTCGGCGTCGACTTTTTCCGACGATTTGAGCTCGGCGATCTCTTCTTCGAGGCTCTTCGGCCCGGTCATCCCCAGCGCGTCGGCGCGGCCCTCGGCGAAGTCGGCGCGGCGCTCGAGGATCTCGAAGCGCGAGAAGGCGTCCTCGGTGCGGCTGCCGTTCATCACTTCGCGCGCCCGGGCCCGCGTCACCGCGCTCTCGAGGCGGACGCTGACCGCATTCTGCTTGGCGCGCGCCTCGCGCAGCTTGCCCTGCAGCTTGGCGATGTCGATCTCGTAGCTCTTGAGGGTGTCGGCGATGACCGCGATCTCCTCCTTGAGCCCGGCCGCCATGTCGGCCGCCTTCTGGCGCTCGACCAGCGCCGCCTTGGCGAGGTCCTCGCGGTCCTTGGACAAGGCCAGCTCGGCCTTCTCGGTCCAGCTCGCCTGCAGTTCCTCGAGCCGCGCCAGATGGCGGCGCATTTCCTTGCCGTCGGCGATCGAGCGCGCGGCCGAGGCGCGCACCTCGACCAACGTCTCTTCCATCTCGAGGATGATCATGCGGATCATCCGCGCCGGGTCCTCGGCACGGTCGAGCAATTCGGTCATGTTCGCCGCGAAAATGTCGCGTGTGCGGCTGAAGATACCCATTCTAATACTCCGGTCGTCGTAATCAGGGCCCTGTACGCCATTTCCTATTCAAGAGCCGTGCCAGCCTTCAGGGAGCGACGGAATTCCGGCAAAACCCCGTTCTTCCGCCGCTTAGATGACCGAAATATCTTGCCAAGAGGTGGGGTTTACCACCAACTGTCGGTCAGATTTTTGAGCGGGACGCGATGGAGCGGGGCAATCAGTTCGTCGGGCAAAGCCTGGCCTTTCTCGACGCGGTCGAGCGCGCGAGCCGCGCCGCGCCACTCAACCGCCCGGTATTGGTGATCGGCGAGCGCGGGACGGGCAAGGAATTGATCGCCGAGCGGCTGCACCATCTGTCGGGGCGCTGGGCCGGGCCGCTGGTGGCGATGAACTGCGCCGCGCTCCCCGAAAATCTGATCGAGGCCGAGCTGTTTGGGCACGAGGCGGGCAGCTTTACCGGCGCCGCCAAGACTCGCCACGGGCGCTTCGAGGAGGCCGACGGCGGCACCTTGTTTCTCGACGAATTGGCGACCTTGTCGTCGCCCGCGCAGGACCGCCTGCTGCGCGCGGTCGAATATGGCGAGGTGACGCGGATCGGCGCGTCCAAGCCGATCAACGTCGACGTGCGGATCGTCGCCGCCACCAACGAGAATTTGCCGGGGCTGGTCGACCGCGGCAAGTTCCGCGCCGATCTGCTCGACCGGCTGTCGTTCGAGGTGGTGACGCTGCCCCCGCTGCGCGCGCGGAGCGGCGACGTGCCGCTGCTGATCGACCATTTCGGGCGGCGCATGGCGGTCGAGCTCGAATGGAACAACTGGCCCGGTTTCTCCGACCGCGCCCTGGCCGACCTCGAGGCCTATCCGTGGCCGGGCAATGTGCGCGAATTGCGCAATGTGGTCGAACGCGCGGTGTATCGCGCCGAAGACCCCGAGCGCCCGATCGACCAGATCCAGTTCGACCCGTTCGCGTCGCCGTGGGCACCAGCGTCCGGCGGGTTCGTGCCGTCGGCCGAGCCGGCGGCGGCGACCGAAGCCGCGCTCCTGCCGCCCGCTGCTGGCGAGCTGGCGAGCGATTTCCGCGGCGCCGTCACCGCTTACGAGCGGTCGCTGCTGGAGGACGCGCTGGCGCGCAACCGTTTCAACCAGCGCGCCACCGCCGCCGCGCTCGGCCTCAGCTACGACCAGCTGCGCCATGCGCTGAAGCGCCACAGGCTGCAGGATAGCGCAGCCTAGCTTCCAAGCGTCTGGTAGGTCGCCATCGCGTACAGCATCGGGATCGACAGCGCGGTGTTGGTGCGCGAGGCGAGCATCGCGGTGCGCGCCGACTTAGCCTTGGACGCATCGTCGGCCTCGACCAGGCCGAGCGCGCGCTGCTGGTTGGGCCAGATGATGAACCACACGTTGAACGCCATGATCAGCGCCAGCCACATGCCGATCCCGATCAGCTCGAAGCCGTCCTGCAGGGTCAGCGCCTCGACCAGGTAGTTCTTGACCCACGCGAGCAGTGCGCCGGTCAGCACGGTGAAGGCGGCGCCCCAGCGGAAATAGAACAGAGCGTTGGGGGCGATATGCTTGCTTACCGCGGGTTTCAGCTCGGCGGGGATCGCCGGCATGGTCGGGATCTGCACGAAGTTGAAATAGTAGAGCAGGCCGATCCACACGACCCCGAAGAACACGTGGAGCCAGCGCAGCACCGCCTCGGCGCTGATGATCTCGGCGTGAACCCCGGCCATCAGCGCCAGCGCCAGCGCCAGCCCGATACCCAAAGTGATGTTCAGATTCTCGAGCAGCTTGCCCATGTCATTGTCCCCTGTTCGACAGCAACTCCGTTGGCCGCGCTTCTAGGGCGAAGCGGCGGCTTACCGCAAGGATTTGCGGGCGATCGGCGGAGCAAGGCGGGGGCCGCGTCGTTGATGCCGTGATCCCCCTCGCGGACAGGAAACCGCCATGCCTTTCACGCTGCCCGATTTGCCGTACGCCAAGGACGCGCTGGCGCCGCACATGTCGGCCGAAACGCTCGAGTTCCATCACGGCAAGCACCACCGCGCCTACGTGACCAAGACCAACGACCTTGCGACCAAGGCCGGGCTCGAGGGCAAGTCGCTGGTCGAAGTGGTCAAGGCGGCCAAGGGCAAGGGCGACAAGAAGCTGTTCAACAACGCCGCGCAGCTATGGAACCACAGCTTCTTCTGGCAATGCCTGACGCCGGCGCAGGGGCAGAAGCCGGAGGGCAAACTGGCGCAGCGGATCGAGCGCGATTTCGGCTCGGTCGACGCACTACTGGAGAAGCTGGGAACCGAAAGCACCGAGCATTTTTCCAACGGCTGGGGCTGGCTGGTGCTCGATGGCGAGACATTGAAGGTGACGTCATTGCACGACGCCGACACTCCGCTGGTGCACGGGCTGGTGCCGTTGTTTACGCTCGATGTGTGGGAGCACGCTTACTACATCGACTATCGCAACGAGCGGCCGAAGTTCGCGGCGGCGGTGCTCAAGAACATCGTCAACTGGGAGTTCGTCGCCAAGAATCTCGACGGCAAGGGTTCCGAACGCGCCGACCAGCCGGCCACCGCCGCGCGCGAAAAGGAAGCTACTGCTTGAGGCGATAGCCGGTGCGAAAAATCCACGCGACGCCGGCGAGGCAGGCGAGGAAGAACCCGAGCGTCGCTGCCAGCGCGGTGCCGAAGGCGACGTCGGCCGTGCTGAAGAAGGTCCAGCGGAAGCCGTTGATGAGGTAGACCACGGGGTTGAACAAGGTGATCGAGCGCCACGGCTCGGCCAGCATATCGATCGAGTAGAAGGCGCCGCCGAGGAAGGTCAACGGGGTGACGATCAGCAGTGGGATGACCTGGAGCTGCTCGAACCCCTTGGCCCACACCCCGACCATGAAGCCGAACAGGCAGAAGGTCGCGGCGACCAGCAGAAGATAGATCAACATCAGGAACGGGTGGTCGATCTCGAGCGGCACGAACAGATGCGCGGTGGCGAGGATTACCAACGCGACCACGATCGACTTGGTGGCCGCCGCGCCGACATAGCCGAGCACGGTTTCGAGCGCCGACAGCGGCGCCGAGAGGATTTCGTAAATGGTCCCGGTGAAGCGCGGCATGTGGATGCCGAAGCTGGCGTTGAAGATGCTCTCGGTGAACAGCGACAGCATCATCAGGCCGGGGACGATGAACGCGCCGTAGGGCACCCCGCCGATCTCGCTCATGCGGCTGCCGATGGCGGCGCCGAACACCACGAAATAGAGCGAGGTGGTGATCACCGGCACCGCGAGCCCGGTCCACAGCGTGCGCGCGAAGCGGTGCATTTCGAAGCGGTAGATGGCGAGAATGCCGCGCCAGTTCATGCCGCGCTCCTGGGTTGGTGGACGAGGGTGACGAAGATGTCCTCGAGGCTCGACTGCTTGGTGTCGAGGTCCTTGAACGATATCCCGGCGTCGCGCATCGCGGTGAGCAACGAGGGGATTCCGGTGCGCTCGGCCTTGGCGTCGAACTCGTAGGTCAGGGTGGCGCCGTCATCGCTCAGCGCGGGGCGCCACTCGGCGAGCGCGGCGGGCACCGCGGTCAGCGGCTCGGTCAGCTGGAGGTGGAGCACCTTGCGGCCGAGCTTCTTCATGAGCTCGGCCTTGTCCTCGACCAGGATCAGCTCGCCCTTGGCGATGACCCCGACGCGGTCGGCCATTTCCTCGGCTTCCTCGATGTAATGGGTGGTGAGGATGATGGTGGTGCCGTCGCGGCGCAGGCGGCGGACCATCTCCCACATGTCGCGGCGCAGCTCGACGTCGACCCCGGCCGACGGCTCGTCGAGGAACAGGATGTCGGGCTCGTGGGCGAGCGCCTTGGCGATCATTACCCGGCGCTTCATGCCGCCCGACAGCTCCTTCATGATCGTGCTGCGCTTGTCCCACAGCGAAAGGTCGCGGAGGATCGCCTCGATCTTGGCCGGGTCGCGGGGCTTGCCGAACAGCCCGCGGCTGAAGCTGACGGTGGAGATCACCGGCTCGAAGGCGTCGGTGGTCAGTTCCTGCGGGACTAAGCCGATGCGGGCGCGAGCGGCGCGATAGTCGCTGCGCCAGTCCTTGCCGTCGACCAGCACGGTGCCGCCCGACGCGGTGACAATGCCGCACACGATGTTGATCAAAGTCGTCTTGCCCGCGCCGTTGGGGCCGAGCAGGGCGAAAATCTCGCCGCGACGAATGTCGAGGTCGACGCTCTTGAGCGCCTCGGTGCCCGACGCATAGGCTTTGCGCAGGCCGCGGATGGAAAGGATGTTGTCGCTCATTCAACAGGTCCGGGCTCGGCCGGCGCGGCGTCGTCGCGGGCGAGGCCGTGGCGCATCAGCATCGGTACGTTTGCGAGCGCGAACAGGAAGGTGAGGGGAATCGCCCCCCACAGCTTGAAGCCGACCCAGAATTCGGTCGAGCTGTTGCGCCACACTGCCTCGTTGAGCGCGGCCATGAAGACGAAAAACAATGCCCAGTTGCGGGTCAATTTGACCCATCCAGGCGGGTCGAGCCCGGGGTAGGTGCTGCCGAGCACCGCTTTCAGCAACGGCCGCCCGGTGGCGAGGCCGAAGCCGAGCAGGCCCGCGACGAACAGATAATAGATCGTCGGCTTCAATTTGATGAAGGTCTCGTTGTGGAGCCAGATGGTCAGCCCGCCGAGCACCACCACCATCACGCCGGAGAACCACAGCAAGGGCGAGATGCGCTTGTAGCGGACGTAGGAGAACAGCATCGCGGCGACCATCGCCACCATGAAAGCACCGGTCGCGACGAAAATCCGCGCCGCGTCAGGGACCGGGGCGAGGAAATTGACGAGGAAGAACACCAGCAATGGGCCGAGGTCGATGAGCAGGCGCGAGCCGCCTTGCGGTTCGGTGTGCGCGGTCATTCGGGCAGCCCGGCGATGGCGCGCGCGACCGCGCGGGGGTCGAACGGGCGCAGGTCGTCGGCCTGCTCGCCGACCCCGATGGCGTGGATCGGCAGCCCGAACCGCTCGGCCGCGGCGACCAGCACCCCGCCGCGCGCGGTGCCGTCCAATTTGGTCATGATCAATCCGGTCACACCGGCCAACTCCTTGAAAACCTCGACTTGCGCCAGCCCGTTCTGGCCGGTGGTGGCGTCGAGCACGAGCAGAACGTCGTGCGGCGCTTCGGGGTTGAGGCGGCCCAATACGCGGCGGATCTTGGACAATTCGTCCATCAAATGGGTCTTGTTCTGCAGCCGCCCGGCGGTGTCGACGATCAAAGCGTCGATGCCGGTTTCGGTCGCCTGGCGCACCCCGTCGAACACGATTCCGGCCGCGTCGCCGCCTTCCTGGCCCGAAATGTCCGGCGCGCCGATGCGCTGGCCCCAGATCTGCAATTGCTCAATCGCAGCGGCGCGGAAAGTGTCGCCGGCGGCGAGCAGCACGCCATAATCCTGCTCCTTCAGCCAGTGCCCGAGCTTGCCGATGGTGGTCGTTTTTCCCGAGCCGTTGACGCCGATCACCAGGATCACGTGGGGGCGGGGGAAGCCCCACACTTCCAATGGCTTGGCGACGGGCGCGAGGATCTTCTCGATCTCCTCGGCGAGAATGGTGCGGAGGCCGCGCTCGTCGAGCTGCTCGAAGCGCTTGGCGGCGATCGCTTCGCGGATGCGCTTCGACGCCGCAGGGCCGAGGTCGGAGGCGATCAGCGCCTCCTCGATATCGTCGAGGGTCGAGGTGTCGAGCGCGGCCTTGGTGGCGAGGCCGGCGATGTTTTCGCTGACGACGGCGGCGGTCTTGGAAAAGCCGCCGCGCAGGCGGTCGAGCCAGCTCATGCCCACGCCCCGACCAGATGGTCGCCGTCGATGGCCACGATGCGGGCCAGGCCGTTGTCGCCGCGCACGGTGCCCGGAATGGTTATCGGCGCGAAGCCGTCGCTATGGCCCTTGGCATTGTTCTCGATCAGCACGCGCTGATTGGTCCCGACCAGCGTGTGCAGCCACGCCGAGCGGCGCTCCGCCGCTTGTTCACGGAGCCGCGCCGCGCGGGCCTTGATTGTCGCGTGATCGAGCTGCGGCATACGCGCTGCGGGGGTCCCACTCCGAGCCGAGAAGGGAAAAACGTGCGCGGCAACGATGTCGCAATCGTCAAGCAATCGCAGTGTGTTGTCGGCCATATCCTCAGTTTCGGTGGGAAAGCCGGCGATGAGATCGGCGCCGATCGTCGCGTCGGGCCGCGCGGCTTTGATCCGCTCGACCATGCGCACCGCATCGGCGCGGCCGTGGCGGCGCTTCATGCGCTTCAGGATCATGTCGTCGCCGGCCTGCAGCGAGAGATGGAAATGCGGCAGCAGGCGCGGCTCGCCGGCGATCAGCGCGAACAATGTGTCGTCGATCTCGATGCTGTCGAGCGACGACAGGCGCAGGCGCTGCAGTTGCGGAAGCTCGCGCAGCAGCCGTTCGACCAACGGGCCGAGGCCACCTTCGTAGCTGGTGATGTCGACCCCGGTCAGAACGATCTCGGCCGCGCCCGCATCAAGCTCGGCGGCGACCGCGTCGCGCACCGCCGCGAACGGCAGCGAGCGGCTCGGCCCGCGCGCAGTCCAGATGGTGCAGAACGTGCAACGATGGTCGCACCCGGTCTGCACCGCGACGAAGCTGCGCACGCGGCTGCGGAAGCCGGCGGCGACGGTCAGCGGGGCTGCGAAATCGCGAGTGCGCACCTCGTCGACCTCGGGCATCGCGGCGAATGCGGTGGGGTCGAGCTGCGCCGCGCAACCGGTCACCACGATCCGCGCGCTCGGGCGTTGCCGACGAGCACGGCGGATCGCCTGGCGGGTCTGGCGAACCGCTTCGTTGGTGACCGCGCAGCTGTTGATGACCAGCCAGTCGGCGCCCGCCGGCGCGGTGCGCTTGATCGCCTCGCTTTCGGCGAAGTTGAGGCGGCAGCCGAGCGTCACGGTATCGACGCTCAAGACAGTTTTCCCAGGTCGATCTCGCCGCTGAACACATGGGTGGCGGCGCCGACCATGCGGATTTCCTCGCCCGGCGCCCACGCCACGCTCACCGCGCCGCCCGGCATCGCGACTTTGACCGGCGAGGTCACCCGCTTGGACTTGATCGCCGCCACCGCGGTCGCCGAAGCGCCGGTGCCGCACGCCAGCGTCAGCCCGGCGCCGCGTTCCCATGTGCGCAATTTGAGGCTGCCGTCGGGCTGAACCGCGGCCAAGTTGACGTTGATCCGCTCGGGGAAAGCGGGGTCGTGCTCGATACTCGGGCCGAGCCCGTCGAGCGCGATGACGTCGACGTCGTGGACGAAGAAGATCAAATGCGGGTTGCCGACCGACAGCGCCATCGGCTTTTCGAGCGGCCCCCAGCCGAGCGGGATGGCGTCGGTGTCCATCGGATAGGAGAGGGGAATGGTGTCCCAGGCGAATTTGGGCTCGCCGAGGGTGACTTCGATCTCGCTGCCGGCCGCGCCGCCGGTGACGATCCCGCCGCCGGTCTCGATGGTCTTGGCCCCGGTCAGCGCGACGACGCAGCGCGCGGCGTTGCCGCAGCTCTGCACCTCGCCGCCGTCATGGTTCCAGATGCGCATGCGCAGGTCGGCGGTTTGCGAGGGTTCGAGCACGATCAATTGGTCGCAGCCGATGCCGGTGCGGCGGTCGGCGATGGCGCGGGCGAGGGGCTCGGGCATGGCGAGCGGCTCCTGGCGCGCGTCGAAAATGGCAAAATCATTGCCAAGCCCGTGCATCTTGTCGAACCGCCGCGTCATCGGCGCGTGACTTAGGGAGCGGCAGGAGCCGAGTCTAGCGAGGGGCAGACGGCAGGGGCCGCGACCGACGTCATGCCGGCGAAGGCGAGCCCGGGATGCGTGCCCAGGCGCCGATGATTTCCGGGCTGGACATGATTGCCTGGGCTTTCTCGAGACGCTCGCGAATGCGCAGTTCGAGCGTGTCGATCTCGATTTCCTCGGCGGTCGCGACCTCGAGCGCCTCGACCAACGGCAGCATCACGCGCAGCGAATTGGTCAGCAGTCCCGGACCTGCGCTGAGATAGCCGCCAATCTCGGCCCCGAGCCGCATGTCCGGCGCGGGCAGGCCGACCTCCTGAAACAGGCTGTGGAGCCTGGGCCCCATGCCGATGTCGATACCGGCCCGCTTGAAGGTTTCTCGCAACCAGCCGAGCGCCTGGTCGACCAGCGGCACCGGGGGCACGGTCTTGCCCGCGGTCAGGTCGATTTCCTGAAACGCGACCAGGCCGCCGGGCGTCACATGGTCGGCGAGCTCGGCGAGGACGGCAGCCGGGTCCGGCAGGTACATCAGGACAAGCCTGCCGACCACGGCGTCAAACATCTGGTCCGGCGGAATCCCGTCATTGACCGAGGCATTGACGAACTGCACCTGCTCGATCCCTCGCGTGTCGGCAATGCCCTGGGCAAGGAGGACTGCCTGCTCGGATTCCTCCAGCCCGACGACCTGGCCCTCGGGTCCGACCAAGTCGGCGAGGATGAAGGTCAATTCGCCGGAACCGCTCGCAAACTCGAGCACCCGCATCCCCGGCGCGATGCCGGCCTCGAGCAAGAACTGGCGCGTGATCGGGTCGAATGCTTGGGCTGGCATGCCGATGCTGCTCGGCACCGGGTCATAACGGACAAGCATGATATCGCTTGAAGCTGGCCTCATATTGCGCTCCCCGTCCGGTGGGATCTGCGCGGCTTGCTTGATAGTCGCTCAACGGCTATGCGCCTCGGCGTCGTTTTCGACAATACATCGATGTTAAGCGCCCATGGGTGCACGCCGGCCAACGAGGTTTCGTTCGCCGGCGCAATCGCGTTTGGGATCCCCGGACGGGCCTGGCATCGTTGAGGAGATTGGGATGTTCGACAGTCTGAGCGACCGGCTCGGCGGCGTGTTCGACAAGCTTCGCGGGCGCGGTGCGCTCTCGGAGGCCGACGTGCGCGGCGCGCTTCGCGAGGTCCGCGTGGCGCTGCTCGAAGCCGATGTCGCGCTGCCGGTCGCCCGCGATTTCGTCGACCAGGTGACCGAAAAAGCGGTCGGCGCCGAAGTGCTGCGCTCGATCACGCCGGGCCAGATGGTGGTCAAAATCGTCCACGACGCCTTGGTCGAGATGCTCGGATCGGAAGCCAGCGAGCTCAACCTCGACGTCAATCCGCCCGCGGTGATCATGATGGTCGGGCTGCAGGGCTCGGGCAAGACGACCACCACCGCCAAGCTCGCCAAGCGCCTCACCGAGCGCGAGCGCAAGAAAGTGCTGATGGCATCGCTCGACGTCGCGCGGCCGGCGGCGCAGGAGCAGCTTGCGGTGCTCGGGCGCCAGGCCGGGGTCGACACGCTGCCGGTGATCGCCGGCCAGCCGCCGGTCGAGATCGCGGCGCGGGCGCTGCAGGCGGCGCGGCTGCAGGCCTATGACGTGGTGCTGCTCGACACCGCCGGGCGCCTGCATGTCGACGACGCGCTGATGGGCGAGATGAAGGCGGTGGCGACCGCTTCGCGCCCAGTCGAGACCTTGCTGGTGGTCGACAGCCTGACCGGGCAGGACGCGGTCAACGTCGCCAAGGGCTTTTCCGCCGAAGTCGCGCTGACCGGGGTGATCCTCACCCGCATGGACGGCGATGCGCGCGGCGGCGCCGCGCTGTCCATGCGTGCGGTGACCGGGCAGCCTATCAAGTTCGCCGGTACCGGCGAGGCGATCGACGCGCTCGAGGCATTCCACCCGAGCCGCGTGGCGGGGCGCATCCTCGGCATGGGCGACGTCGTCAGCCTGGTCGAGCGCGCCGCCGAAACGATCAAGATAGAGGATGCCGAAAAGCTCGCGGCCAAGATGGCCAAGGGCAAGTTCGACCTCGACGACCTGCGCGCCCAGCTCGACCAGATGAAGCGCATGGGCGGGCTCGGCGCACTCGCGGGCATGATGCCGGGGCTCAAGGGCATGAAGGGCGCGATGGACAAGGCGCAGGACGGGAAAGCGCTGGTCCATCTCGAGGCAATGCTGTCGTCGATGACCGCAAAGGAGCGCGCGCGGCCCGAGGTGATCAACGCCAAGCGCAAGATCCGCATTGCCAAGGGCAGCGGGACCACCGTCCAGGAGGTCAACAAACTGCTCAAGATGCACCAGGAAATGGCCGGGATGATGAAACGGCTGAAAAAGATGGGGGGCTTGGGCAAGCTCGCCGCGATGTTCGGCAAGGGCGGGCTCGAGGGCGCGCTCGGGGGCGCGGCGGGCGCCTTGCCCGGAGGTTTTGGCGGCGGCGGAGGGCCGGCCCTGCCGGGGCTCGGCGGCGGCGCCCAGTTCAATCTCCCGCCTGGTTTCGATAAGTTTTCAAAGAAATAATGTAATCCACGAAAAGGAATAGAAAAATGGCACTTGCAATCAGACTGACCCGGGGCGGCGCGAAAAAGCGGCCGTACTATCGCATCGTCGTCGCCGACAGCCGCGCGCCGCGCGACGGGCGCTTCATCGAGAAGCTCGGTACCTACAATCCGCTGCTGGCCAAGGATTCGCCGGATCGCGTGAAACTCGACGGCGAGCGCATTTCGCACTGGCTGTCGGTCGGCGCCCAGCCGTCGGACCGCGTGCTGCGCTTCCTCGACGCCGCCGGGATCAAGGAGCGTGCTGCGCGCAACAATCCCAAGAAGGGCGAGCCGGGCGAGAAGGCCAAGGAGCGCGTCGAGGCGCAGGCGACCAAGGCCGCCGAGGCCGAGGAAGCCAAGGCCGCCGCCGCCGCCGCGCCGCCGGTCGAGGAAGTGGTGGCTGAAGAGGCTCCGGCTGCTGAGGAAGCGCCTGCCGAGGACGTGACCGCCGCGGAGGCTCCCGCCGCCGAGGAAGTTGTCGCCGAGGAAGCCGGCGCCGAGGCGCCGGTGGTCGAAGAAGCCGCTGCCGAGGAGGCTCCCGCTGCAGAGGAAGCTCCCGCTGCAGAGGAAGCAACGGCCGAGGAAGCGACCCCGGCATCGGACGCCGAGATCAAGGGCGAGTCGACCGACGCGCCGGCCGAAGGCGCCGACGAGGCCGCCCCCGCCGAAGGCGCCGAGCACGCCGAAAAGGCCGAATAGGTCTTGGCCGCGCCGGCCACCGCACACGGCAAGCGCATCGCGCTCGCGGCGGTGGCCGGCGCCCATGGCGTCAGGGGCGAGGTGCGCTTGAAGCTGTTCGCCGAGAGCGCCGCCAGCCTGTCCGCGCACAAGCGATTGTTCGTCGGCGGCAACGAATTGGCGCTGGCAACGCTGCGGCCCGACGCCAAGGGCGCGGTGGCGCGCTTCGAGGGAGTCGCCGACCGCAGTGCGGCCGAGGCCTTGCGGGGATCGCTGGTCGAGGTCGACCGCGCCGCGCTGCCGCCGCTTGGGCCGGGCGAATTCTACCACGCGGATATTATCGGGCTGCCGTGCGTCGATCGGGACGGCGCGGCGCGCGGCTCGGTCGTCGCGGTGGAGAATTTCGGCGCCGGCGACCTGCTCGAGATCGAGGGCGCGGACGGGCGGCGTTCGCTAATCCCGTTCAGACCGGGGATCGCCGACCTCGAGGGCGACCAGCGCATCGTCCTCGACCCTGAATTTCTCGCTTAACCGCTCCTGCTTAACCGCGATTGTTCAAATGGGCTGAACGGCGGCCCGCGCCATGCTATGCACGGCCCACGAGTACAGCGGGGGCGCGGTGGAAATGGCAGTGGAGTCCGTTCAGCCCGGCACCGCATTGCAGCCGTCGCGCCTGAGGCTGCCGGAGCGCATCCCCGACCTCAAGCAGCCGTGGCTCAAACTGTTCCAGCTGGTGTGGATTCCGGCGCTGCTGCTGGCGGTGCTGGGGCCGGCCATTGGCACCTGGTACCGGCTGACCACCGCAAGCCAGAACTTGGCGCTGGTGCTCGGCAGCCGGGTCGGACTGGCGCTGTCCGATTACGACCTTACCAATGTCCGCTTCCCGGTCGGCGACGCGGCGCGCGCGGCGGGGGTCCAGCCGGGCGACGACATCATCGCCATCAACGGCGCTCCGGTCGCCAAGGTGGTACCGATCTCCGAACGCGGCATGGCGCGGCCCAACGACGCCACCGACCAGGACTATGAATTGTTCGGCGCGGTGATCCAGGGCGCGGACGGCGAGGAAGTGCGGTTGCGCCTGCGCGGCGCCGATGGTGCGATACGCGAGTTCACCGCCGCCAGCAGCGAGCGTCACATCGAGCAGGGCGCGCGCGGGCTCGGGCTGCCAACCTGGTTCCTCAACATTTTCGACCTGCTCCACGTGCTAACTTACCCGTTCCTGCTGTTCGCGGCGTGGATCCTCCACCGCCGCAAGCCCGAGGACCTGGTCAGCTCGATCCTGTCGCTGGCGATCCTCCTCACAATTGCCTCAGAGCAGCCGTCATTCGCCTTCCTGATCAATGTGCTAAAGGTACCCCAGCCGCTCCATCAATTGCTCTACGACTGCGGCAACATCCTGCTGCTGCTCGGCATCTTGCTGTTCCCGTTCGGGCAATTGCGTCCGCGCATCGTGGTCGGCCTGGCGGCACTCCTGCCGGTGCTACTGTTTCTCCAGGGCGACCTCTACCGCCTAATGTTCATGCTGCTGATCACCGCGGCGGTGGCTTTGCTGCTGCTGCGGCTGCGCAACACCGCGTCGGGGGATGCCCGCCAGCAGCTCAAATGGGCGCTGTTCGGCTTCTCCGGCTACGCCTTGTTCCTCGCCGTCCCGACCATCGCCGATTTGTTCAAGCCAGGGGTCGGCTCGTTCGGCAAGCTGCTGACGCTCGAGGTGCTCGGCGGCTTTTCGTTCGGCATCGCCTTCCTCTGCCTACAGATGGGCATCCTCATCGCGCTGCTGCGCTTCAGGCTGTACGACGCCGAGGTGGTGATCAGCCGCTCGGCGACCTTTGCCCTGGTCACCCTGATCATCGGCGGAGTGTTCGCGGCGACCTCGGAAGGGGTCAAGGAACTCGCCCTCAATTTGCTCGGACGCGATGCCGGGTCGGGGCCGACGATCTTCGCCGCCGCGCTCGCCACAATCCTGGTCAGCCCGGCGCAGGAGCGCATCCAGCGCTGGTCCGAGCGGCGCTTCCAGCGGCAATTGGTCGCGCTGCGCGACGATCTGCCCGAATGTGTGCGCGACATGCGCGTCACCGCCTCGCTCCACGAACTGCTCGAAGAAGTGCTGGCGCGGATCCAGTCGGGCGTCCGCACCACCCGGCTGGCGGTCGCCATCGGCGGTCAGGTCGCGAGCATGCGCGGGGTTCGCCCTGAAGAGCTCGAGGCATGGCGCGCGAGCAACGAGGCCGGGCTCGCCGACACCGCCGCCGAGGGACCCGACACTTTGTTCCCGGTGCGCATTCCGCTGCGTATCACCCACGGCGCCAATGAATCGCTCGGCTGGCTGCTGGTCGGCCCGCGCCCCGATGGTTCGAACCTCGGCAAGGACGAGCGTGAGGCATTGGAGGAAGTCGCCGACCCGGTCGCGCGGGCGATCAAGATAGTCACCCGCCGTGAGGGCCGCGAGCGCGAGGTCGAGCAATTGATCGCGCGCCACGAGCAGCGAATCCGCGAACTCGAAGGGCGGCTCGACGACGCCACCGCGACGGTTCCGCCGGCGGCGGCGCACAAGTGAGGTGACGCGCATGGCCTGAACTGGCACGCCGGTTAAGCGGCGGTTGACCATGTTGACGCATAAGCATAATTTGCCGCTCCCGCGCCCTCACAGGCGGGACTCGACGCTTTCGATAGGACGCATTCGATACCAGGCTCGCGCGCTGCCGGGGCGGCGCGATCGACGGGAGGCCCAGATGATCGCACGCAGCATGAAGATGACGCTTGTTTCGGTTGGCGCGAGCCTGCTGCTGGGGGCGACCAGCGCCGCCGCGGCCGTGGTGGTGGTCCGCTCGACCGGGCCGTCGGCGAAATCCTACCCGGCCGGCAAGACGCTAGCCGACACTGCCAAGATCGAGCTGCAGGCCGGCGATTCGCTGACCCTGCTGACCGCCAAGAGCACGCGCACGTTGCGCGGGCCCGGCACGTTTTCGGCCGCTTCGTCGGGCCGCGCCCAACTGGCGATGGCGGCCAACCGCCGCTCGCGCTTCGGCGCTTTGCGCGCCGGCGACTTGCCGGAAAACCCCAGCCCGTGGGACGTCGACGTGCAGTCGAGCGGCAAGGTGTGCATCGCCGACCCCGCCAAATTGATGTTGTGGCGGCCGACCGCGGACGAGGCGACCACGGTCACGCTGAAGGGCCCTGGCGGCACGGAGCAGACGGTCGACTGGGCGGCCGGGCGCCTGACCGTGCCGTGGCCGGCGACACTGCCGGTGGTCGACGGCGCCCAATATGAGCTCGACTGGAGCGGGGCCAGCGAGCCGACCTCGGTCAGCTTCGTCACCCTCGCGGCGACCCCCACCGACCCGGTCGGAGCGGCGCAGACCCTGATCGAGAAAGGGTGCGACAAGCAGCTTGATTCGCTGGTCGACGGCCTCGGCAAGGAAGCGCCCGAAACGGCCAACTAGGCTTCGGCTGGCGCCCGCAAGATCGGCCGCTCGCTGGCGAGGTCGTTGCGGATGGTGGTCGCCGCCACCCCGCCTTCGCCCATCGCGTGGCTGATCTGGTCGAGACCGAGGACCACGTCGCCCGCCGCATAGAGCCCGCCGATGCTGGTCCGCTGGTGGCTGTCGACCTTGATGCACGCGTCGTTGCTCAAGTCCGCGCCGACCATTTCGGCGAGCTGGGTGTGGGTGTCCGAGCCGAGCGCGGGATAGACGCTGTCGAAGGTGTAGTGGCCCTCGGCGGTGTCGACCACGATCAGGTCGTGGTCGATCGCCACCGCTTCTGCCGGGCCGTCGACGGTGTTGATCCCGGCATCCTCGAGCCGCTTGCGATCTTCGGCCGAGACGACCAGCGCCTTGTCCGGCGCGATCAGCGTCACGTCGGCGGTATAGCCGCGCAGGAACAGCGCCTCGCCGACCCCACCCTTGCCCGAGCCGATCACGCCGACTTTCTTGTCGGTCACTTCATAGCCGTCGCAGATCGGGCAGTAGCGGATCAGCCCGCGGGCCAGCGCGTCGTCGTGGAGCACCTCGTCCATCGGCGGTCGGCGGTTGGTAACTCCGGTGGCCAGGAGCACCGAGCGTGCCTTGACCTCGCCCGAGCCCCATTCGGCGGCGAACAGGCCGTCGCATTTCTCCAGCTTGGTGACCCGCGCGGTTTCGATTCTCGCGCCGTATTTCTGCGCTTGCTCGCGCATCCGCTCGAGCAGCTCCTTGCCGCTGATGCCGTCGGGGAAGCCGGCATGGTTGTGGCTGCACGGGATCCACGCCGCGCGGCTCTTGCCGGCGTCGATGACGCGGATCGCGAGGTGGAAGCGGGCGAGGTAGATGGCGGCGGTCAGCCCGGCCGGGCCGCCGCCGATGATCAGGCAATCGAGGGGTTCGTCCATCGCTGCGTAGCGCGCGGGTGTCCCGGCGAGTTCCACCCAGCCGACGGCAATGCTAGGCGCGCGGGATGACTTTCGCCGCCACCGTCGTCACGCTTTATCCCGAGATGTTCCCCGGGCCGCTCGGCGTCAGCCTCGCCGGGCGCGCGCTGGCTGACCGGTTATGGTCGCTCGACACGCGCAACATCCGCGACTTCGCGACCGACAAGCACCGCAGCGTCGACGACACGCCGGCCGGCGGCGGAGCAGGGATGGTGCTCCGCCCTGACGTTCTCGCCGCAGCGATCGACAGCGTCAGCGATGGGCGTCCGATGCTCGCGCTGACTCCTCGGGGCAAGCCGCTGACCCAGGGCCGCGTGCGCGAACTTGCCGCCGGACCAGGTGCGATCCTGCTGTGCGGGCGGTTCGAGGGATTCGACGAGCGCATCTTTGAAGCCCGCGACATCGAGCCGGTGACGGTCGGCGACTTCGTGCTGTCCGGCGGCGAGCTAGCTGCGATGGTCCTGCTCGATGCTTGCGTTCGGCTCATCCCCGGGGTAATGGGCGCGGCCTCCAGCGGAGAGGAGGAGAGCTTCGAGCAGGGGCTCCTCGAATATCCGCACTATACCCGACCCGTAACCTGGGAAGGTCGCACGATCCCCGAAGTGCTGCGATCGGGGGATCATGCGAAAATAGCGGCGTGGCGCCACCAGCGCGCACTCGCCGACACACGGCTATGGCGGCCGGACCTGATCGAGCGCCACGGGGGCGCATCGCAGGCACCGCCCTCTGGCGCGCGGCACGACAAAGACGAAGGTCAAGACTGATGAACCTCATCGAGACGCTCGAGCGCGAAGCCATTGACGCGCTGACCGAGCTCCGCGCCGTTCCCGAATTCCGCCCCGGCGATACGCTTAGGGTTGGCGTCAAGGTCGTCGAAGGCGACCGCAGCCGCGTGCAGAATTTCGAGGGCGTGTGCATCGCCCGCTCCAACAAGGGGGTTGGCTCGAGCTTCACCGTGCGCAAGATTTCGTTCGGCGAGGGCGTCGAGCGCGTGTTCCCGCTCTATTCGCCGGCGATCGACGCGATCGAGGTCGTGCGCCGCGGCGCCGTC
The DNA here is from genome assembly GCF_031426035.1 of Sphingomonas sp. Lineage (GTDB taxonomy): Bacteria > Pseudomonadota > Alphaproteobacteria > Sphingomonadales > Sphingomonadaceae > Sphingomicrobium. The sequence continues at coordinate 52,632 of NZ_JANPKO010000006.1, forward strand.
CGCCGCGCCAAGCTCTATTATCTGCGTGGCCGCACCGGCAAATCGGCGCGCATCGCCGAGCGCCGCGACCCGCGCCCACCCAAGGGCAGCGAAAACGTCAAGGCCGAGAAAGCCGACGCTTAAGCTTTCCGGCACACAGATCCACGAAGGGCGGGGGGCAACCTCCGCCCTTTTCGTATCTGCTAGAGCCGCACCCGCGTCATCGCCAGGCTCGAGTCGGCGGTATATTGCGCCCGGGCATTGGCCGGCCGCGCGCGCACCAGCAAGCCAGCCGCGGGCGGCAGGCCCGGTCGCCAGCCGAGCACGATGAACTCGATCGGCCGCGGGGAGCCAATCACCACGTCCATCACCAGCCCCTCGCAGCTGCGCCCGAAGCAGCGCAGCGTATAGCGGCCGTCCTTGCTGCCCGCCCCGACCGGGCGGACGAAGGAGCCGGTCCCGGCCGAGCGGATATCGGCATCCTCCGGCGCGACCAAGGTGACGCTGACCGCACCCTTGGGCACGAGGCGGAGGCTGATCCGGCGGCCGGCGCCGGCGCCCTGGCGACCGACGACTTGGACGGCTGGGGCAGGGAGCGCGTCAGTCACCGGGGCCGCGGCAAGCCAGCGCTTACGCTCGCTGTAGGGCAGCTCGCCGCGCTGCCATTGGCCGAGCGGGGTGAAAGCGGCGGGCAGCGGGGCATCGTCGTTGGTCACCGACCACCACGCGCGCGCGCCGTCGGTGACATGCTCGAGGCTGAATTGCTGCTGCTTGTCCGCAGAATATGCCGGCGCGGCTGCTGCGGCGCCCCAGCCGGCCAGGGCGAGGATCGCGGCTCCGACCAGCGACCGGCGCGGGCTCACCCCGTCGAGCAGCGGCTTGGCCTCGATCAGCGCGGGGAGCAGGATCACCGCGCCCAGAGGCGCCAGCAGCCAGATCGGCCCGCGGCTGAGCAGTTCCTCGAGCAGCGCCAGCATCGCGCCGAAGGTCAGGAACAGCAGCAGCACCGCGCCCAAGGCGGCGAGCCGTTCGGCCCCGCGAGCGTTCTTCCCGGCGAACGCGCCAAGCAGCACCACCAGCGCCGGGAACAGGAAGAAGATGATCCCGCCGGGCGCGACCAGTGCGATGGCCGCGCCGATAGCTACGAACAGCAGCCAGAAAGCTGTGCGCAGCCGCTCGGCATCGATCCCTTTGGCGAGTGTCGCCAGGACGCCGAGCGTGGCGGCGATGGCCGAGGCGTAGGCCGCCAGCTGCGACCACAGCGGCATCGCGCGCCAGAACATGCCGGGGCGGACCAGCCCGACGATCATCTGCGCGACCCAGGCAAGCGCGGTCGCCAACAGCAGCGCCGCGACCACCGCCAGCAGCGGGCGGCCAAGACTGCCGCGGTGCCATGCCAGCCAGCCGAACCCCGCGAGCAGTGCGACCAGCAGCACCACGCCGACCACCAGCGGCAGCTGGATCAATTCGGTGCCGAGCAGGTCCATGAAAATGCGGTTGCCGCTCGCTTGGGGGACGCCATCGGCGAGCGCGGTGGCGAGTGCGAGCGTCTGGTCACCCATGTGCTGGAGGCTGCGCTGGTCGAGCGCGGCGAGATTGTCGCCGGCGCTGTGATAGCGCGTCTCGTTGCCGATGATGGCGAAGTTGAGCGTGGTCCAGCCGCGCTCCGAGAAGGAATTGACGTCGGTGTAATTGGGCATCAGCCGGTAGATATCGGTCGCCAGCGAATTGGCCACCGGCACGTCGACTGCTTTCCCGAACATCTTGACCGCGGCGCCGTTGGGCATGCTCGTCTCGAACATGTTGGCGGGACCGGTGACGCCGCGCCCCTCGAGGTTGATCAGGCTGTCTACATCGCGGCTGAGCGGATCGGCGAGAAACGCGCGCGCGCCGACCAGGCCAAGCTCTTCGCCCTCGTTGAAGAGGATGGTGACGGGGCGCTTGAGCGGCTTGTCCTTGAGCAGATGCGCGACCTCGAGCAGCGTTGCGACGCCGGCCCCGGCATCGCCCGCGCCCGGCCCCGCCGGGGTGCTGTCGTAATGCGCCGAGAGCAGCAGCTGCTTGCCTGCCGCCGGGCCGATGGTGACGACGACGTTGCGCACCCGCGCGCAGGCCAGCCCGCGCGCCTTGTGCAGTTCGTTGCAGGCGACCGCATCGCGCACCAGCGGCGTGAGGCCCATGTCGCGCAAATGGACCAGCATGCGCTCGCGCACCGCGTCATTGGCCGCGGTGTCGGCGGGGTGCGGGCGCTCGTCGCCGAGCAGGTCGGTTAGCCGCGCCATCGCGCGATGGGTGTTGAACTCGTCGGCGGCGGGCACCTGGCGCACGCTCGGCAGCGGCACCAGCCAGTCCTTGGCCGCCATCGCGCCGAGCAGCCCCACCACGATCAGCACGATCAGCAACATCGGATTGCGCATCGATTCCCCCCGGTCTCGCGTCGCAGGCGGTCTTGCGCCTCAAGAATGGCTAGCCATATCGCTTTCCTTGGCCGCTTGCGATAGGCGCGGCTCAAATCGCATTGGAGAGCCAAATGAGCGGGTACCGGGTCGCGGTCGTCGGAGCCACCGGCAATGTCGGGCGCGAGATCCTCAACATCCTCGCCGAGCGCCAATTCCCGCTCGCCGAAGTCGCCGCGGTGGCCTCGTCGCGCTCGACCGGCGACATCGTCGACTTCGGCGACAGCGGCAAGACGCTCAAGGTTGCCAACCTCGAGCATTTCGATTTTTCCGGGTGGGACATCGCTTTGTTCGCGGCCGGCTCCGAAGTCAGCAAGGCGCACGCGCTGCGCGCCGCGTCGGCGGGCTGCACGGTGATCGACAATTCGTCGCTGTTCCGCATGGACCCCGACGTGCCGCTGATCGTGCCCGAAGTGAACTCCGAGGCGATCGCCGGCTACCGCGCCAAGAACATCATCGCCAACCCCAATTGCTCGACCGCGCAGCTGGTGGTGGCGCTGAAGCCGCTGCACGATTTCGCGACCATCAAGCGGGTGGTGGTGGCGACCTACCAGTCGGTGTCGGGCGCGGGCAAAGCGGGCATGGACGAACTGTTCGAGCAAAGCCGCAACATCTTCGTCGGCGATTCCAACACGCCGGTAAAATTCACCAAGCAGATTGCGTTCAACGTCATCCCCCACATCGACAGCTTCCTCGACGACGGCTCGACCAAGGAGGAGTGGAAGATGGTGGTCGAGACCAAGAAGATCCTCGATCCCCGCATCAAGCTCACCGCGACCTGCGTGCGGGTGCCGGTGTTCGTCGGCCACTCCGAAGCGGTCAACATCGAGTTCGAGAACGAAATCACCGCCGCCGACGCGCGGCGCATCCTGCGCGAGGCGCCGGGCGTGATGCTGGTCGATAAGCGCGAGGACGGCGGCTACGTCACCCCGGTTGAATGCGTCGGCGACTACGCCACCTTCGTCAGCCGCATCCGCGAGGATTCGACGGTCGAGCACGGCCTGTCGCTGTGGGTGGTCAGTGACAATCTGCGCAAGGGAGCGGCCTTGAACGCGGTGCAAATTGCGGAGCTGCTCGGCCGCAAGCACTTGCAAAAGGCGGCGTGACCTAGGGCTGCTCGCCCCAGTGGCGGAGGAGGTTGGCCTGGATCAGCTGGAGGCGGCTGAAATTCTCCTGGCTCATCTTGCCGCCCTCGAGCGCGGCGACCTCGTTCAATTCAAATAGCATGTGGCGGCGGAACGGGTCGGCGACACGGCTCTGGATGAAGGTCACCGCGACCAGCCGCTCGCCGCGGGTCACTTCCTCGACCTCGTGCAGCGTGTCCGACGGGTAGACGATCGCCTGGCCCGGATCGAGCTTGAAGCGGATGCTGGCGTCGCCCAGGCGGATGTGCAGCGCCCCGCCGTCATAATCCTTGGGGTCGTTGAGGAAGATGGTGCAGCTCAAGTCGCTGCGCACGGTGCCGCCCGGCAGCGGTAGGTAGGCGGCGTCGGCATGCGCGCCGTAGTGCATGCCGGGGCGGTAGCGGGTCAGCAGCGGCGGGGCGATCTGCACCGGGAACGCGAACTCGTGGAATTCCTCGCTCTCGATCAGCGCCTTGTGAACGATCGCCGCGCTCTTTTGATAGGCGCCATGCTCGTGGAGTTGCTCGTTCTGCTTGGCCTGGTTGTGCGGGTTGGACACCTTGCCTTCGACGAATTGCGCGGTGGCGGCGATCTCGCGGCACTGCGCGACTTCCTCGGCGGACAGAATATCGAGCACCCGGTACATTCTTAGACGACCTCCCCGGCGGCGCGGGCCAGTGCGCGCTGCAGCAGCGGCGACTTGTCGGCGAGGGCGGCGAGCATGGCAAGCGCGGCATCGATCTCGGCGCGGTGCGTGGCCGCGGCTTCGGCGAGGAGGTCGCGGCGCAGGGCCGGGCTGTACTCATATTCGAGTGCCTTGGAGTAGCGCCGCATCAGCGGCCCCGCGCAGATTTCTTCCAATCGGGATTGCGAGGCGGGGAGGCCGAGGAAGTCCGCGGTGCGCGCCAGCGCGGCCGGCATGTCGCCGAGCATCGCGTCGAAATCCTCGAAATGGGCCGCCCCGATGGCCTCGGCCGCCGCCTCCAGCGCGGTCATCTCACACGCCCAGGCAATCGCTGCCCGCTCAGCATCGTTGGCGGTGTTGTCAGGGGCAATGACGCCCCGCGTCCCCAGCCGCTGGCGGCGGGTGTCGGCGAGCAGGGCCAATTCCTTGCGTGAGTTTTCGCCCGCAAGAATGCTCGCAATGTAGTTGCGCGGGGTCGCGAAGAGCAGCAGCGCCTTGCCGCCCGGCGCGACCAGCTCGGGCGCGATGTCGCTGACGAAGCTGGTCGCCTTGACCAGCGCCACCTGATCGGCGGCGAACGTCCGCGACAGCAGCACCTGAAGCGGCCCTGTGAAAGTGCCGCGCTGCTCAGGCGCGAGCGCCGCGACATCGCGCAAAATCCGCGGCTCGCGCACCGCCAGCACGCCGTCCAACTCACCGAGCAGCCGCGCAACCAGGGTCGAGCCGACATGGCCGATATGAAAAATCCACCGCGCGTCGCGCCGTGCATCGGCGGGCAGCGAAGCGGCGACCACCGCCCAAGGCACGACATGCGCGGTGTGCGGCGCGTCGAGCATGCGGTCGTCGAGAAAACTCGCGGCGCGATAGGCGGCGGCGTCCATCGCCACCAACCGCACCAGCCCCGATCCGGCGTCGAGCGCCTGCGGCAGCCACCGCCCGTCCACCGCGATCGCGGCGGCGCCGGCGGCTGCCGCCTTTGCATCGGGCGGGGCGTTGGGAACGCTGGACATGGCGCCCCTTAGCCGCACAAATGGCGTCATTCCAACGGGAGTCCGATATGGCCGAGGACAGGATGAGCGGCGGCTGCGCATGCGGCAAGGTGCGGTTCACCGCCAACATCGCTGACGACGACGCCTATTTGTGCCACTGCCGGATGTGCCAACGCGCCACCGGCAGCGTGTCGATCGCGTTCAAGAACATCCGCCAGGCCGACATCGAATGGGAAAGCGGCCCCGACTGGTACGACAGCTCGCCGATCGCCACGCGCCCGTTCTGCTCGGCGTGCGGCACCTCGCTCGGCTTCCAGTTCAAGGAGGGCAGCGAGAACCTCGACGTCACCGTCGCCGCGTTCGACGACCCGGCACGGTTCACGCCCAAGCATCATTTCGGCGCCGAGAGCATGCACCGCCAGTGGATCAACACCGAGGGCCTGCCCGAGCAGCGCACCGACACCTACCAGAAGCTGATCGACAAATGGGTCGCGGCGACGGGCAGCGTGCCGGGGTAAGAGCTACGGCCCGGGCGCGCGCCAATGTCTGCCATCGACCCATTGCGGACACTCAATGCTTGCGCCATCCTGGGTGCCAGTGAGGCCGAAGGGTCGGAAGCAAAATGCGAATTGCAGTGCCAGTCCTGGTCGCGTCGATCCTGGCCGTTGAGCCGGTCCATGCTGCAAACGACCAAGTGCAGCGAAGACCTGCCGCGAATTGGGTAACGCCCTCAAACCTCATGCCGGTGCCAGAAGGGGCAACTGGCCTCGCCTTCGTGCGGCGCAATGACATGCTCGTTCATCTCGATGGGCAAGGGCGAACGCAGTATCAAGGTTATCGGGTCAAGGTACTCCATCCTAACGCGCTCCAATTGGGTAATCTTTCGATCGCATGGGACTCGTCTGCTGGCGCACCGATCGTTCACGCCATCCGAGTTCACCGGCAGAACGAAGCGATCGACGTGCTCAAAAACGCCTCGTTCGAGATTTTGCGTCGGGAGGATCAGCTCGAAGCTGCCACTCTCGACGGAGTCCTCACTGCCATCCTGCGCGTTCCTGACCTACGTGTCGGCGACGAGCTGGAAGTTGCGTGGACGACTCGTTCCAGCGATCCGACACTTGGCGCAAACGACGCTGGGCTGCTCTTTCTTGCACCTGAACCACCCCCGGGGCGCTTTCGCCTGAGGTTGAGTTGGGATGAGGGGCAAGAACCGCGTCTAAAGATGACGCCCGACATGGCGGCCATTGTCGACCGGGGAACCCGGGCCGTAACGTTCCAGTTCGACAATCCTGCCGCGCTGATCCCGCCCAAAGACGCGCCAGCGCGATACAAGTGGCAGCGCGTCGTCGAGTTTAGTGACTATGCTGACTGGGCGACGGTTTCCCGGCATTTTGCACCGCTTTTCGATCAGGCGGCGAAGCTTGAGCCTGGCTCCCCGCTTAAGTCCGAGGCCCGGCGGATTGCTGAGGCCCATTCGGACCCGCTCGAGCGGGCGAGCGCCGCACTAAGACTAGTGCAGCAGGAAGTCAGATACATCTACGTCGGTCTGGACGGCGGAAACCTAAAGCCCGCGACGGCCGAGGAAACCTGGCAGCGCCGTTACGGCGACTGCAAGGGAAAGACCGCGTTGCTGTTGGCGCTCCTGTCCGAACTGGGGATTGAGGCGCAGCCCGTGCTGGTCAACAATGCTGGGGCAGATGACGGACTCAACGAGCGACTGCCGAGTCCGGGAATGTTCGATCACGTCCTCGTGCGGGCGAAGATTGATGGCACCCATGCTTGGCTCGACGGCACTTTACCGCACGTCGCCGCTCCCAGCCAAACGCCGGTGCTGCCGTATCGATGGGCGTTACCGTTGACGGGGCATGGCAGCTCGATCGAGCGGATCGACTGGCATCCTCCGAAACAGCCTGACGCAGTGACACTGTACGAGATCGACGCCCGGGCGGGCTTTGACCGACCGGCGCGGATCACAACTTCGACCATCGTTCGCGGCATTAAAGGCCTGCAGCAACAAATTCAGTTTTCCGCACTGACGCCGACCCAGTTGCTCAGCGGAATGCGGCAGCAGATGGTCGGCGACACATGGCAATCGATTGAGGATGCCCAGTGGCGCTACGACTTGAAGGCTCAAGCAAGTGTGCTGACTATTAGCGGCACCGGCACGGTCAATTGGGACGACGACGGCGGCGCCAAGTCGCTTTCGCTTCCCGGTGGCGGTTTCAGTCCCCCGGACAGGCGGACTCGCCCTGCCAATCAAAATCAAACTTTTCCCTATGCGAATGAGCCGGAGTTCACATGTCACGCCACGACCGTCCGGCTGCCCTTGGCAACTCGATCGTCACATTGGTCCTTCAACTCGACCTTCGACACGCGCCTGTTTGGGCGAAATTATTATCGAGTCTTTGAACTTCGTGACGGCGCTATCCGTATGATCCGTGGCTCTCGCGTGGAGCAACGGGAGGTCGACGCGGCGGCGGCGATGCGGGACAACGCGAAGATCGCGTCCTTTGACAACTCCATGGCTTCGATCTCTTACGACCCGACCAGTGGTGGATCGCGATCTAGCAATGGTCAGACTGTTCCTGCCACTTATGAGATCGACTGGACGGCCAGCAACGTCCCATGCCTTGCTGCATTGGCCGCTGGCTAGGCGGCCATGACGGAACGTCCGCCTCTCACCCGACGCTGACATTAGCCCTCAAAAAAACGCCGCTAAAGTTGCAAAGTAGGATTTCGCCTGACATCCCCTTGGCCATGGACGTTGCTTGCCATCGCACTGCCCGATCGGCCCCGCTCCCCCGCCTTCGTCCCCTCCATCGCAAGATGCTCACGACTGCGAACATTGGGAATATTGGCGCGCCATGACGGAGCCCGCCATCCACCGCTGGACCGCGTCCGACGGGGTCGAATTGGTCTATCACGAGCTCGGCGAGGGGCGGCCGCTGGTGCTGCTCCACGGGCTGTTTTCCGACGCCGGGATGAACTGGATCAAGTTCGGCCACGCCGCGCGCCTCGCCGCCGACGGCCGCCGCGTAATCAGGCTCGACTTGCGTGCGCACGGCCTGAGCGGGGCGCCGCACGACGCCGCCTGCTACCCGCCCGGGGTTCTCGTCCGCGACCTCAACGAAGTGATCGCGCATTTGCAACTCGACGAATTCGACCTCGCCGGCTTCTCGCTCGGCGCGCGGACCATCGTCCAGGCAGTCGGGGAGGGGCTCCGGCCGGGCAAGGCAGTGCTCGCCGGAATGGGGCTGCGCGGCCTCGAGAATTGGGACAAGCGCCAGGCCTTTTTCGTCGAGGCCATCTCGCGCTTCGAAACCAGCAACCGCGGCGACCCCTATTGGCTGGCGATCCAGTTCATGAAGACGATGAAGATCGACCGCGTCGCCGCCGCCAACGTCCTCGCCTCGTTCGCCAGCGCCGGGCGCGAGTGGCTCGCCGCGTTCACCATGCCGACGCTGGTGGTGTGCGGGGCGGAGGATGAGGACAATGGCTCGGCGCACGAATTGGCCGAGGCGCTGCCCAACGCCAGTTTCGCCGAAATCCCCGGCACCCACATGAGCTCGGTGACTAAAAAGGAACTCGGCGAGGCCATTGCGCGCTTCCTCACCGCATGATGGCGAACTGCTGCTCGCGAGCTTGACGCGCAACCGCTCAGGTTTCAGGGAAACCTCCACGCGAACAACAGCATAGCTACAAACACGAGGATTCTACCGCCATGAAACTTGCCGCTTCCGTATCGCTTATCGCACTCGCTCTCGCCGGCTGTGCAACCACCCCTGGTGCGGTCGCGGTGGCCGATGCGCCGGCCGCCGGCGAGTCGCTCGCTACACCGGCCGACCAGGCGATGACCACCGAAGGCGCGCGCGCCTTCGTCGCCGCGGTCGAAAAGGATTTGTTCGACCTTTCGACGATCAGCGCCCGTGCCGGCTGGGTCAACGCGACTTACATCACCGACGACACCGACGCGCTGGCCGCCTACTTCGGCACCATCGGCACCGAGAAGGGCGTCAAATATGCGCTCGAGGCGGCCAAATGGTCGCGCGTCCCCGGGCTCGACGCGGATACGCAACGCAAGCTCAACATCCTCCGCGGCGGCCTGGTGCTCGCCGCCCCGACCACGCCCGGCGCCGCGGCCGAGCTGAACGACATCGCGACCAAGCTCCAATCGACCTACGGCAAGGGCCGTGCCCGTCATCGCGGCAAGGAGATTACCGGCGACGACGCCGAGGAACTGATGGGCACGCTGCGTAACCCCGCCGAGCTCCAGGAAATCTGGCAGAGCTGGCACGAGAATGTCGGCCGCCCGATGCGCGCCGACTACACGCGGCTGGTCGACCTCGCCAACCAGGGCGCCAAGGAACTTGGCTACGCCGACACCGGCGCGATGTGGCGCTCCAACTACGACATGACCCCGGAAGAATTCTCCGCGATGTACGACCGGCTGTGGGCCGAGACCAAGCCGCTTTACGACCAGCTCCATTGCTACACGCGGACCAAGCTCAACCAGAAATACGGCGACAAAGTGCAGCCGGCGACGGGCCCGATCCGCGCCGATTTGCTCGGCAACATGTGGGCGCAGGAATGGGGAAACATCTACGACATCGTCGCCCCCAAGGGCGCCGGCGACGTCGGCTATGACGTCACCGACCTGCTCAAGGCCAAGAAGAAGACGCCGACCGACATGGTCCGCATCGGCGAGGGTTTTTACACCTCGCTCGGCCTGCCCGCGCTGCCCGCAAGCTTCTACGAGCGCAGCCAGATCACCCGCCCCGAAGGCCGCGAAGTGATCTGCCATGCCTCGGCGTGGGACCTCGACAACAAGGACGACCTGCGCATCAAGATGTGCACCAAGGTCAATGGCGACGACTTCGTCACCATCCACCACGAGCTCGGGCACAATTATTACCAGCGCGCCTACAACCAGCAGCCGTACCTCTATCTGAACGGCGCCAACGACGGCTTCCACGAGGCGATCGGCGATTTCGTCGCACTCTCCGTGACGCCCGAATATCTCGTCCAGATCGGCCTGCTCGACCGCAACAAGGTGCCGTCGGCGGACAAGGACATCGGGCTGCTGCTGCGCCAGGCGATGGACAAGGTGGCGTTCCTTCCGTTCGGCCTGCTGGTCGACAAATGGCGCTGGGGCGTGTTCGACGGCTCGACCGCGCCGACCGCCTACAACCAGTCATGGGTGGCGCTGAAGCAGCAGTATCAGGGCATCGCCCCGCCGGTCGCACGGACCGAAGCCGACTTCGACCCGGGCGCGAAATATCACATCCCGGGCAATACGCCGTACGCGCGCTACTTCCTCGCCCGCATCCTCCAGTTCCAGTTCTACAAGGCGGCGTGCGACACCGCCGGCTGGCAGGGGCCGCTCCACCGTTGCTCGTTCTACGGGAACAAGCAAGTTGGCCAGAAGCTCAATGCGATGCTCGAGGTCGGCGCGTCGAAGCCGTGGCCCGAAGCGCTCGAGGCGTTCACCGGCAGCCGCGAAATGACCGCCAAGCCGATGCTCGACTATTTCGCCCCGCTCCAGGCGTGGCTCGAGCAGCAGAACGCGGGCAAGCAGTGCGGCTGGTCCTGAGCGTCCAAGCCGCTGGTTGAACGGGCGGCACCGTTGGTCGAGCGGGCTTTGACCGCCGGCCGCTGAGCTTCGACCCCCTGTCCCGACTTTTAGTCAGGACAGGGGGTCTTAGAATGAAGCCGTTTCTCGCTACCGTTTCGCTCGCCGCGCTCGCGCTGGTTCCGGCCAGCGCGCCCGCCGCGCAAACCGCCGCCGCGCTGACTCCCGAAGCCGCACGCGCATTTGTCGCCGCAGCCGAAAAGGATTTGCACGAATTCGGCCTGATCGGCGCCCGCGCGGCGTGGGTCAACGAGACCTATGTCAACGACGACACCGACGCGCTGGCCACATACTTCGGCGCGATCGGCACCGAGAAGGGCGTCAAATACGCCAAGGAAGCCGCGCGTTTCGCCGCGGTGCCGGGACTCGACGCCGATACCAAGCGCAAGCTCGATTTGCTGCGCGGTTCGCTCGGCCTTGCCGCGCCCGACACGCCGGGCGCCGCGACCGAGCTAAACACGCTGACCACGCGGCTGCAATCGTCCTACGCCAAGGGCCGCGCCAGCCTCGACGGCAAGGTGCTCACCGGCGACGATGTAGAGGCGCTGATGGGCTCGACCCGCGACCCGAAGAAACTGGCCCAGATGTGGCAGAGCTGGCACGAAACCACCGCCCGCCCGATGCGCGCCGACTATGCCCAGATGGTAACCATCGCCAACCAGGGCGCCAAGGAGTTGGGCTATGCCGACACCGGCGCGATGTGGCGGTCGCGGTTCGACATGACCCCGCAGCAGTTCGAAGCGATGTACGACCGCCTGCTCGGCGAGCTGAAACCGCTCTACGACCAATTGCACTGCTACACGCGGACCAAGCTCAGCCAGAAATACGGCGCCGCGGTGCAGCCCGATAGCGGCCCGATCCGCGCCGACCTGCTCGGCAACATGTGGGCGCAGGAATGGGGCAATATCTATGACGTGGTCGCGCCTCCGGGCGTCGGCGACATCGGCTACAGCCTGACCGATTTGCTGGTGGCCAGGAAGTACGACCCGGTCAAAATGGTCCGCGCCGGCGAGGGTTTTTACACTTCGCTCGGCATGGCGCCGTTGCCGGCTACTTTCTTCACGCGCTCGCAGCTGGTGCGCCCGCGCGACCGGGACGTGGTCTGCCACGCCTCGGCGTGGAACGTCGATTCGAAGGACGATTTGCGCATAAAAATGTGCATCAAGCCCAACGCCGACGATTTCGTCACGATCCACCACGAGCTCGGTCACAATTATTACCAGCTCGCTTACAACCAGCAGAGCACGCTCTACCAGGACAGCGCCAACGACGGTTTCCACGAGGCGGTCGGCGATTTCATCGCGCTGTCGGTGACGCCCGAATATCTCGTCCAGATCGGCCTGCTCGACCGCTCCAAGGTGCCGTCAGCGGACAAGGACATCGGGCTGTTGCTGCGCCAGGCGATGGACAAGGTCGCCTTCATGCCGTTCGGCTACGTTGTCGACAAATGGCGCTGGGGCGTGTTCGACGGCTCGATCACCCCGGCCAACTACAATGCGGCGTGGGTCGATTTGAAGCGCAAGTATCAGGGCGTGGTCCCGCCGGTCGCGCGCTCGGAGGCCGACTTCGACCCCGGCGCCAAGTTCCACATCCCCGGCAACACCACCTACGAGCGCTACTTCCTTGCCCGCGTGCTGCAGTTCCAATTCTATAAGGCGGCGTGCGACATGGCGGGCTGGCAAGGCCCGCTGCACCGCTGCTCGTTCTACGGCAACAAGGAAGTCGGCAAGCGGTTGAACGCAATGCTGGCGACCGGGCTGTCCAAGCCGTGGCCCGACGCGCTCGAGGCGTTCACCGGCACCCGCGAGATTTCGGGCAAGCCGATGCTCGATTATTTCGCGCCGCTCCAGGCGTGGCTGCAACAGCAGAACGCCGGAAAGCTATGTGGCTGGTAGGGACGTAAAAAATCCCCGGGGTGGTGGCCCCGGGGATTTTTGTCAGTGGCATCGGTGACTTAGTAAGCGACGGTGCCGACCTTGAGCTGATCGTCGATCATCGGGTCGACCGGGCGCTGAGCAGTGGGCCCGCTGTCCTTCAAGGTCAGCGCCTCCTCGGCGATCTCGCGCTGCGACTTCTTGGACGTGGCGCGCTTGGGTTTGGCGATGAACGCGGTCTCGGAGCTGTCATCCTCGAAGCTCTGCTCGTTGCTGTCGGCCATCATGCTTTCGCGCCACTCGCCGATCTGCTCGCCGAGGCGGCTGATCTCTTCGCTGATCTGCGCACGGCGCGACCACAAGAAGGCGCCGGCCGCGACCGCGCCGCCGACCGCCACCGCGGCGGTCAGGCCGTTGTCGCGCGCGCTCCCCAGCCAGCTGTCGCTGTACTGGTTCTTGCCCTCGGGATTATTGTTGCGGCTCTTACGCTTGTTACTCGCCATCGATACTCTCCTTTACCTAGGTACACCCGAGGCCAAACGCCCGGAATCGGGGCGCGTTTCATGGCCTCGGGTGAGGAGAGGCGGGCGAGCGGCGAGCGCCTTCCTACAGCTGCTCGAGCAGGGTTTCGGCGCTCGACGCGCGATATTCGCCGGGGGCCTCGACGTTCAATTGCTCGACCACGCCGTCGTTGACCAACATCGAGTAACGCTGGCTGCGCTGGCCCATGCCGAACTTGGCGCCGTCCATGGTCAGCCCGATCGCCTCGGCGAAGTCGCCATTGCCGTCGGCTAGCATGGTGATGTCGTCCGAGCCGTCGGCCTTGTTCCACGCGCTCATCACGAACGCGTCGTTGACCGAGATGCCGGCGATTGCGTCGACGCCCTTGGCCTTCAAGTCACCGGCCCTCTCGACGAACGATGGCAAATGCCTTGCCGAGCAGGTCGGGGTGAATGCGCCGGGAACCGCGAACAGCGCGACCCTCTTGCCTTTGAAGAACTCGCCGCTGGTGGTCGGCTGGGGGCCGTCGGGGGTGGCGATGGCCAGGGGCACGTCGGGCAGTCGGTCGCCGATTGAAATGGTCATTGGGAAAAACTCCTCGCAGGGATGCGTCGGCCCGGCCCATAGGCCGCGCGCGTGGCGTCCTCAAGACTTGCGGGAGAGAGGGCCGCGGCCCATCATCGCCGCGCGATGGACCAACCCCTGTTCCTCTCTGGCAAGCTGCTTCTCGCGATGCCCGGCATGGCCGACCCGCGCTTCGAGCGGGCGGTGATCGCCTTGTGCGTCCACGACGACAATGGCGCGGTCGGCATCGGCATCGGCCACAAGCGCGCCGGCCTGCGCTTCCGCGGCCTCTTGAAGCAACTCGAGATCGACCCCGGCGAGGCGCCCGATTGCGCGGTCCATCACGGCGGGCCGGTCGAGCCGGGGCGCGGCTTCGTGCTCCACTCGAGCGATTGGGGCGGGCAGGACACCCTTCATGTCAGCGGCGCCGGCGGCGAGTTATGCGCGATGACCGGGACCATCGACGTGCTGCGCGCGATCGCCGAGGGCAGGGGTCCCAAACGGTGGATCGCCGCTCTCGGCTACGCCGGCTGGGGCGAGGGCCAGCTGGAGGAGGAAATGACTCGCCATGGCTGGTTCGCCGCCGACGGCAAGCCCGAGATATTGTTCGACACCCCGACCGACGAACGCTGGGGCGCGGCGTTCAAGGCGGAAGGCGTCGATCCGCGCCTGCTGTCGAGCGTGACCGGGGTCGCCTGAGCTCATATAAAGAATTCTTTATATTTGCTTTTGGCGGCCACTCTGGCTAGGGCGCGGCCGACCCCCTTTCACGTTACCGGAGACTTCCCTTGGCGACCCAGGCTGACACGCGTTTCACCGATTACGTCGTGCGCGACATTTCCCTCGCCGATTACGGCCGCAAGGAAATCGACATCGCCGAGACCGAGATGCCCGGCCTGATGGCGCTGCGCGAAGAGTTCGGGACGGCCAAGCCGCTCAAGGGCGCGCGCATTACCGGCTCGCTGCATATGACGATCCAGACCGCGGTGCTGATCGAGACGCTGATGGAATTGGGCGCCGAGATCCGCTGGGCGTCGTGCAACATTTTCTCGACCCAGGACCATGCCGCCGCGGCGATCGCCGCGCGCAATATCCCGGTGTTCGCGGTCAAGGGCGAGACGCTCGAGGAGTATTGGGATTACGCCGCGAAAATCTTCGACTGGGGCCAGGACCAGACCTGCAATTTGATCCTCGACGACGGTGGCGACGCCACCATGTTCGCTTTGTGGGGCGCGCGGGTCGAGGCCGGCGAGGCCTTGTTCGAGCCGACCAACGAGGAAGAGGAAATTTTCGCCAAGACGCTCCAGCGCTTCCTTAAGGAGCGTCCGGGCTATCTCACCAAGACGGTCGCGGCGATCAAGGGCGTCTCGGAGGAGACGACCACCGGCGTCCACCGCCTGTATGAACTGTCGAAACAGGGCAAGCTTCCGTTCCCCGCGATCAACGTCAATGACAGTGTGACCAAGTCGAAGTTCGACAATCTTTACGGCTGCAAGGAATCGCTGGTCGACGCCATCCGCCGCGCCACCGACGTGATGCTCGCCGGCAAGGTCGCCTGCGTCGCCGGCTTCGGCGATGTCGGCAAGGGCAGCGCCCAGTCGCTTCGCAACGGCGGCGCCCGCGTCATGGTCACCGAAAT
>NZ_JANPKO010000007.1:0-16070 GCF_031426035.1 Sphingomonas sp.
GCCGCAGGAAGGCGAAGTCATCTCGGTCGGCACCGGCGCCCGCAACGAGCAGGGCACCGTCCATCCGCTCGAGGTCAAGGCCGGCGACAAGATCCTGTTCGGCAAATGGTCGGGCACCGAGGTCAAGGTCGATGGCGAAGACCTCATCATCATGAAGGAAAGCGACATCCTCGGGATCGTCGGCTGACTTCAGATTCGTAACCGTTTTTCTCAATTGAAAGGGTAGCCAGATGGCAGCCAAAGACGTGAAATTCAGCCGCGACGCGCGTGAGCGCATTCTGCGCGGCGTCGACATCCTCGCCGACGCGGTCAAGGTGACCTTGGGCCCCAAGGGCCGCAACGTCGTGATCGACAAGAGCTACGGCGCGCCGCGCATCACCAAGGACGGCGTCACCGTCGCCAAGGAGATCGAGCTCAAGGACAAGTTCGAAAACATGGGCGCGCAGATGTTGCGTGAAGTGGCGTCCAAGACCAACGACATCGCCGGCGACGGCACCACCACCGCCACCGTGCTCGCCCAGGCGATCGTCCGCGAGGGCATGAAGTCGGTCGCGGCCGGCATGAACCCGATGGACTTGAAGCGCGGCATCGATCTCGCCGTGACCAAGGTCGTCGAGGATCTCAAGGCGCGCTCGAAGCCGGTCAGCGGCTCCAACGAGATCGCCCAGGTCGGCAGCATCGCCGCCAACGGCGACACCATCGTCGGCGAGAAGATCGCCGAGGCGATGGACAAGGTCGGCAAGGAAGGCGTGATCACCGTCGAGGAGGCCAAGGGCCTCGAGTTCGAGCTGGATGTCGTCGAAGGCATGCAGTTCGACCGCGGCTATCTGTCGCCCTACTTCATCACCAACCCGGAGAAGATGTCGGTCGAGCTGCAAGACCCCTACATCCTGATCCACGAGAAGAAGCTCAGCAACCTCCAGGCCATGCTGCCGATCCTTGAATCGGTGGTCCAGTCGGGTCGTCCGCTGCTGATTATCGCCGAGGACATCGAGGGCGAGGCGCTCGCCACGCTGGTCGTCAACAAGCTGCGCGGCGGCCTCAAGGTCGCGGCGGTCAAGGCGCCCGGCTTCGGCGATCGCCGCAAGGCAATGCTCGAGGACATCGCGATCCTCACCGGCGGCGAGATGATCTCGGAAGATCTCGGGATCAAGCTCGAGAACGTCACGGTGCAGATGCTCGGCACCGCCAAGCGCGTCACCATCGACAAGGACAACACCACCATCGTCGACGGCGCCGGCACCAGCGACAACATCAAGGGCCGCACCGAGGCGATCCGCCAGCAGATCGAGAACACCACCAGCGACTATGACAAGGAGAAGCTCCAGGAGCGCCTTGCCAAGCTCGCCGGCGGGGTTGCCGTGATCAAGGTCGGCGGTTCGACCGAAGTCGAGGTCAAGGAGCGCAAGGACCGCGTCGACGACGCGCTCCATGCCACCCGCGCGGCCGTCGAAGAGGGCATCGTCCCCGGCGGCGGCACGGCGTTGCTGTACGCGACCAAGGCGCTCGAGGGCATGAAGGGCGGCAACGACGACCAGACCCGCGGCATCGATATCGTCCGCAAGGCGCTGTACTCGCCGGTCCGCCAGATCGCGTCGAATGCCGGCCATGACGGCGCGGTGATCTCGGGCAAATTGCTCGAGGGCAACGACCCGACGCAGGGCTTCAACGCCCAGACCGAGATCTACGAGAACCTCGTCCAGGCCGGCGTGATCGACCCGACCAAGGTCGTGCGGACCGCGCTGCAGGACGCGGCCTCGGTCGCCGGCCTGCTGATCACCACCGAAGCGGCGGTCAGCGAAATGCCCGACGACAAGCCGGCGATGCCGATGGGCGGCGGCGGCATGGGCGGCATGGGCGGCATGGACTTCTAACAAGTCCCGCCACCCGGCCGATCAGGCACAAGAGAAGGGCCGGAGGAGCAATCCCCCGGCCCTTTCCTTATGCGCGTTTGAGGTTCGCCCTTACTTCCCCGCGAGCGCCTTGAGCATCATCTCCCAGTGCACGACATTGTCGTACATCGCGCGCACCGGGAGGCGCTCGTCGAGGCCGTGGGCGCGCTCGTCGTCGGGGGAGATGCCCCACGAGCCATCGACGCCGTAGGTCGGGATGCCGTTGGCGCGGAACCACGAGCCGTCGGTGGCGCCGGTCGACATCTGCGGGATGATCGGCATCGCCGCCCCGTGCAGCGCGTGGACCGCCTCGGTGTAGGCCTTGACCACGTCCGGCCGCAGCGGCGAGGCGGGGGTCAGCCGGCCCTGGTCGGGGAATGGCGTAACCGCGATGCCCGCCCCGGCGATCGACTTGAGTTCGGCCTCGACGGTCTTCGGGTCGACCCCCGGCATGATCCGGCAATTGACCGTCGCCTGGGCTTTTTGCGGCAGCGCGTTCTGGGCATGGCCGCCCTCGAGCATGGTCGCCACGCAGCGGGTGCGGGTGATCCCGGTCTCGAGTTCATTGTTCTCGACCGCGTCGGCCGCCGCGCCGTCGTTGGGGTTGGCCAGCCACGCGCGCATCGCATTGCCCAGTTCGCTCGCCCCTTCCTGCTTGGCGCGCTCGGTGAAGTAAGCGCGCGTGGTCTCGTTGAGCATCGGGGTGAAGCGGTGCCCCTGGAGCTTGGTCAGCGCCGCCGACAATTCATAGATCGCATTGTCGGGGCGCGGGCGGCTCGAATGCCCGCCACGGTTGGTCGCGGTGAAATGGTACGACTGGAAAATCTTCTCGGCGGTCTGCAGCCCAAAGCCGAGCGGCGCGCCGGCGCGGGTGTAGGCACCGCCGCCGCCGTCGGCGTTCAGGGCGAACTCGGCGTCGGTCAGCTTACGCCAGTCGACCGCGCCCAATCGCGCCCCGTTCATCTGGGTTTCCTCATCGCCGGTGAAGAACAGGATGATGTCGCGCGTGGGCTTGAAGCCGTCGGCCTTGAGCTTGAGGAGTGCGGCAGTGGTCGCGATCACGCCCTGCTTGTCGTCGCTGGTGCCGCGCCCGTAGAAATAGCCGTCGCGCTCGATGAACTCGAACGGGTCCTGCTTCCAGTCGGCGCGCTTGGCCTCGACCACGTCCATGTGGGCCATGACGAGGATCGGCTTGGGTCCGTTGGCGCCGCCGGTGCCGCGCCAGCGGGCAATGAACGATACCGTCTTGTCGCCGGCCGGGCCGTCATGCGGGATGATGTTGATGTCCTCGGCGGGAATGCCGGCCTGCTTGAGCGCGGAAGCGAGATAATCGGCCATCTTGGGCATCTGGTTGCGCCCCGCGACGGTCGGAATCTCGATCGCCGTCTCGAACATCGCGCGGGTGCGCTGCTGCCACTCGGGCGAGAGCTTGGTGGGCTGTGCGACCGGGTTGGCGGCAGCCATCGCCGGCACCGCGCAGCAAGCGAGGAAAGCAGTCGCGAAATGGCGCATCATGAGTCTCCTGAAAGGTGTCGGTTCGGCGATCGCTCGGCTCAATTGCCGGCCAAGCGGCGGAGCAGGTCTACGGTGATCGGAACCTGGCCGTGGAAGCCTTCGATCAACAGTTTCTCGTCAAGCCCGTGCGATCCGCTTTTCTCGCCGACCAGCCCCCAAGTCCCGCTCACGCCGTAGACCGGAATCCCGGCGGCGCGAAGGTACGAGCCGTCGGTCGCCCCGGCCGACTGGTAGGGGATGATCGGCGCCTTGGGAAAGCGCGTGTGGACCGCGGCGCGGAATGCCTCGGTGACGTCCTCGCGAAGCGGCGAAGGCGCGGTTTCGGGCGTGGTCGATTCTTGGATGGTGGTGACCGCGACGTCGGGGCCGGCGAGCGCCTGCAATTGCTGGCGCACGACCTCGATCTTGACCCCGGGGAAGATGCGGCAATTGACATTGGCCTCGGCGCGCTGCGGCAGCGCGTTGGGGGCGTGGCCGCCCGACAGCATGGTGGCGACGCAGCGGGTGCGGGTCTGGCCGATGTCGATCGCCTCCAGCAAATCGGCGCTTTCGCGGTCCTTGGGGTTAGCGAGGAACAGCTTGACCAGCTCGCCATACTGGCCGGGATCGTTGGCCGCGGCCTGGGTGAACGAGCCGCGCGTGGCGTCGTTGATCATCGGCTCGAAGCGGTAGGCCTCGATCGCCTTCAAGGCGCCGGCCAGCGCGTAGATTGCATTGTCCGGGCGCGGCGCCGAGCTGTGCCCGCCGCGGTTGGTCGCGACCAGTTTGTAGTCGGCATAGGTCTTCTCGGCGACCTGCAAATAGAAACCCTCTGCGCGGCCGTCCTTGAACACCGACCCCCCGCCGCCGTCGAAATTGAGCCCATATTCGGCGTCGATCAGCGGCTTCCATTCGCTCGCCGCGCGGCGCGCGCCGTGCATCATGGTTTCTTCGTCGCCGGTGAACAGCACGATGATGTCGCGCGTCGGCTGGAAGCCCTGGCGCTTCAATTCCTGCAGTGCGAGGACGACCCCGACCAGCTCGCCCTTGTTGTCGGCAGCGCCGCGTCCGAGGTAATGGCCGTCTTTCTCGCGGAACTCGAACGGCGGGTTCTGCCAGTCGGACGCCTTGGCCTCG
Organism: Sphingomonas sp.; assembly: GCF_031426035.1. Lineage (GTDB taxonomy): Bacteria > Pseudomonadota > Alphaproteobacteria > Sphingomonadales > Sphingomonadaceae > Sphingomicrobium. The sequence continues at coordinate 4,524 of NZ_JANPKO010000007.1, forward strand.
ACCACGTCCATGTGCGCCATCAGCAGGATCGGCTTTTTGCCCGACGGCCTGGCCGCCGGCCAGCGCGCGATCAGCGTCTGGGTGTTGTCGTGGTCCTTGACCTTGACGTCGGTGATCCCGGCCTTGCGGAATTCGGCGGTCAGCAATGCGGTGAGCTTGCGGAACTCGGCGGTGCGCCCGGCGACGGTGGGGATTTCGACGACCCGCTCGAACAGGTTGCGCTCGGCCTGGCGGCGGGCGTCGTCCTGCGCGGCGGCCGGCGCGGCGAGTGCGAGCGTGGCGAGCAACATCGATCTGAGCAGCATTGGCGTCCCCTTTGGTCGCGAGGCTAGGCGGCGCCGTGGCCCTCGGCAAGATAGGCCGCGCTCTGCATTTCCTCGAGACGGCTGACGGTGCGCTGGAACTCGAAGCTGCCGTCGCCCGACGGATAGAGGCCGGCGGGCTCGGCGTCGGCGGCGGCGAGCAGTTTGACCCGGTGCTCGTAGAGCACGTCGATCAGCGTCACGAAGCGCGCTGCCTCGTTGCGCATCTCGCGCGTCATGACCGGAATGCCGACCATGATCACGGTGTGGAAGCGCTGGGCGATGGCGAGGTAATCGGCGGCGCCGCGCGGCTCGCCGCACAACCGCTTGAACGAGAATACCGCGACGCCCTTCAACGACTTGGGGACATGCAGGGTGCGCCCGCCGGGCACCGGCAATTCCTCGGTCGGCACCTTGGCGCGGTCCTCGACCGGATAGTCGGTGAGCTTGAAAAAGGCCTCGCTCAATGCCGCGGAGGAGGCGGGGCCGTTGGGGACGTGCCACACCGCGACCCCTTCGAGTCGGTCAAGGCGGTAGTCGGTCGGGCCGTCGACCGGGACGACCTCGAAGCCGCCCTCGAGCAACGCGATGAACGGCAGGAACAGCTCGCGGTTGAGGCCGTCCTTATAGAGGTCGGCGGGCGGGCGGTTGGAGGTGGCGATCACTTTCACCCCGCGCTCGACCAATTTGCCGAACAGCCGCGACAGGATCATCGCGTCGGCGGGGTTGTTGACGACCATCTCATCGAACGCCAGCAGCCGCGCCTCGCCGGCGATGGTTTCCGCCACCGCCTCGATCGGGTCGCCGTCCTCGCTCGCCCGCGCCTCGCGCAGCCGGGCGTGGGTCTCGAGCATGAACGCATGAAAATGGACGCGGCGCTTGGGCTCGACGGGGATATGCTCGAAGCCCAAATCCATCAGCATCGACTTGCCGCGCCCGACCCCGCCCCACAGGTAGATGCCGGCGAGGCCCTCGGCGTCATCGCCGAACAGCCGGCCGAGCAGGCCGTTCTTCTTGGACAGCGCCGCCGCCAGCCGGTCGAGCGCGGCGGCGGCGCGCTCCTGCGCCGGGTCGGGCCTGAGCTCGCCGGCCGCGACCAGCGCCGCATAAGCGCGGCCGACCGGGCCGCTCATTTCGGCGCGTTGGGCGTCCGCACCCGCTTGAGCGTGCCCGAGAAGCTGTAATTGGTGTCGCCGTCCTGGCTACACGTGCCGGCGAGGAACACATGCCCGCCCGGGGTCTGCGCGATCAGCTCGACATGCGCGTCGAGCGGCACCCCGGCGCGGCCGCGGCCGATGAAGCGGGTGGCACAGTCGAGCGTGACATAATGCCCCTCGGCCATGCCGGCGCAGCGCCCGCCGCCGAACAAGGCCATGTCGATGAAGCTCATCACCGCGCCGCCGTGGAGCGAACCGCCGAAGTTCAGGTGCTGTTCGGTCGGGAACATGCGGACGATCGCGCGGCGCTCGCCGTCGGGGCGGAAGATGATCTTGCCGGTCGCCGCCGCGAACGATCCCGCGGGCATGTCGCCCCAGGTGTACCAGCCGGGATTATCGGGGTCTTCCGTGGCCCCGCTCGGGATCGCCATTACGCGGCGCGCTCGGCGATCAATTTCTTGGTCTCGGCGATCGCCTTGGCCGGATTGAGCCCCTTGGGGCAGACGTTGGCGCAGTTCATGATGGTGTGGCAGCGGTAGAGGCGGAACGGGTCCTCCAATTGGTCGAGCCGCTCGCCGGTCATCTCGTCGCGGCTGTCGACCAGCCAGCGATAGGCCTGGAGCAGCACCGCAGGGCCGAGGAATTTGTCCGAATTCCACCAGTAGCTGGGGCAGCCGGTCGAGCAGCAGAAGCACAGGATGCACTCGTACAGCCCGTCGAGCTTGGCGCGGTCGACCGGCGCCTGGAGCCGCTCCTTGCCCGACGGCGCCGGCGACGCGCTCTTCAGCCACGGCTGGATCGAGGCATATTGGGCGTAGGCGTGGGTCAGGTCGGGGACGAGGTCCTTGACCACCTCCATATGCGGCAAAGGCGTGATCTTCACCTCGCCCTTGATGGCGGCGATCGGGGTGGTGCAGGCGAGCCCGTTGCGGCCGTCCATGTTCATCGAGCACGACCCGCAAATCCCCTCGCGGCACGAGCGGCGGAAGGTCAGGGTCGGGTCGATCTCGTTCTTGATCTTGATGAGAGCGTCGAGGACCATCGGCCCGCAGCTGTCGAGGTCGATGGTGTAATTGTCGTAGCGCGGGTTGGCGCCGCTGTCGGGGTCGTAGCGGTAGACCCTGAAGCTCTTGAGTCGCTTGCCCTCGCCCGCCTGCCAGGTGCGGCCCGCGGTGATCTTGCTGTGCTTGGGAAGCGAGAACTCGGCCACCGGCCACTCCTGTTGCGACTGGCAAGGCCGCTAACATGCCCGCCGCGGGGTTTCAAATGAGGCGTTGCGCGCTGGACGATGCGCGGCTGCCTCGCCAAGACGGAGCCCGATGATCGACATCGCATTCCTCGCGCTGGCGCAGGCCCACCAGCACCTCCACTGGCTGCCCGCGGCGCTGCGCCTGGCGCGCGAGCCCGGCGTGCGGGTGTATGTGCTGTGCCCGAGCTGGGCCGGGCTCAAGTTCATCCGCGGCTACGACCCTGAGCGGACCCTGCGGCTGCGCTGGATGCCCGCGTCGCGCACCGACGGGCTGTTCGCGCTGCCGCCGCGCAAGCGCATCCTCAAGCGCTGGGGCTGGCTGATCCGCCGCTATCCGTATGTCGTGACCACCGAGTCGACCAGCACCGCGCTGCGCCGCGACCCGCGCTTCACTGCGCGCATGATACGAATCCGTCATGGCGCGGGCGACCGCGACAGCGTGTTCGACCCGCGCATCGATTTGTTCGACCTGACGCTGGTCGCCGGCGCCAAGGACAAGCAGAAATTGCTCGACGTCGGCCACGCCACCGACGCCGATTGCATCGTCAGCGGCTACGCCAAGTTCGAACTGGTGCGACCGACGCAGCGATTGTTCCCCAACGACAACCCGATCGTCCTCTACAACCCTCATTTCGAGCCGCGCCTGTCGAGCTGGTTCACCCACGGCGAGCAGCTCATCCGCGAGATGGAGCGGCTGCCCGAATGGAATTTCGTCGTCGCCCCTCACGTCAAATTGGAGGGCGGCCCCGAGATCGCCTTGAGCGCGCCCAATGTGCTGATCGACCGCGGCAGCGTGCGCTCGATCGACATGACCTACACCCAGGCGGCGGCGGTCTACATCGGCGACGTCAGCAGCCAGACCTACGAATTCTTGCGCGAGCCGCGGCCATGCATTTTTGTCAACGCGCACGGCGTGGCGTGGCAGGACGATCCGGCCTACGCTAACTGGCACCTCGGCCAGGTTATCGACGCGCCCGACCAGCTCGGGCCCGCGCTGGCGCAAACGGCGGCGCTCCAGCCGCGCTTCGAGCCGCTCCAGCGCGCCGCGATGGACTATGCGGTCGACGATTCCCCGCTGCCCTCGTCGGAGCGGCAAGCGCAGGCGATCCTCGCCTTCATCCGCGCCGATCTAGCGGGGCAGCGCGGCTAACACTTCCTTGGCGTGGCCGGGGACCTTGACCTTGGGCCACGCCCTGAGCACCTTCCCATCGGCGCCGATCAGGAAGGTCGCGCGCTCCATCCCCATATATTTGCGGCCGTACATCGACTTTTGCACCCACGTCCCGAACGCGTCCGAAATGCGCCCGTCCTCGTCCGCCGCGAGCGGCACCGACAGGCGATACTTGCCGATGAACTTTTCGTGCTTGGCCATGCTGTCGCGCGACACGCCCACCACCACTGCCCCGGCCGCCGCGAAGTCGCCCGCCAATGCAGTGAAATCCTGCGCTTCGCGGGTGCAGCCCGAGGTGTCGTCCTTGGGGTAGAAATAGAGCACCAGCGGCCGCCCCGGCGCGGCGAGGTCGATGGTCTCCCCGCCGCTGGTTTCCACTTTCAGCGCCGGAGCGCGCTCGCCTTCGCCGATCATGCCGTGTCCTTCACCTTGTTCCACAGGTCCGCGATCCTGTGCCGCGCCGCGTCGTGCGCCGCAAGCAAGGCGTCCCAATCGTCGTGCCCGCACAATGCCGCGGTCAGCGCGCGCGATTGCCCGGCGGGCTCGCCGCCGTCGGGCGAGACCAGCCGCATCACCACCAGCATCCGGCTCAGCAGCCGCAAATCGGGGTCGAACGCGGGGTCGATCAGATCGGCCTCGGCGAGCCCGGCAATGGCATATTCGAGCCGCGGGTCGAGACCCTCGTGGTGGATCAATTGCAGCGTGTGGACGGCGAACTCGAGGTCGACCAGCCCGCCCGGCCCCAATTTGATGTCGAGCGGGCCCGATGGCGGTTTGTGCTGGAGCATCTCGGAGCGCATCTTGGCCGCGTCGGCGCGCACGGTGGCGGAGTCGCGCTGCTTGCACAGGATCGACTTGACCGCTGCCGCTAGCTTGGCCTGTCCCTTGGCCGAGCCGAACACCGGCCGCGCCCGGCACAGCGCCATATGCTCCCACGTCCACGCCTCGTCGCGCTGATAGTCGATGAAGCCGTGGAGCGGCACCGCGAGCATACCCTTGGCGCCCTGCGGACGCAGCCGGGTGTCGACATCGTAGAGCGGCCCGGCGGCGGTCGGAACGCTCAGCGCGGCGGTCACGCGGTTGGCGAGGCGGTTGAAATAATCGGTCGCGCCCAACGGCTTGGCCCCTTCCGACACCGCCCCCTCGGGCGCGTCGAACAGATAGATGATGTCGAGGTCCGAGGCGTGGGTCAGCGCCCGCCCGCCGAGCCGGCCGAGCCCGAGAATGAGCAATTCGGCGTGCTTGATGACCCCGTGCGCCGCGGCGAACTCGCGCGCGGCAAGCTCGGCCAGCGCGACCACCGTGCCTTCGGCGACATTGCTGTAGCCAAGCGCAACATCGAGCGCGTCGGCGTGGCCGGCGACGAGCTGCGCCCCGAGCGCGAAGCGCCGCTCGTTGATCAGCAGCCGAGCGCGGTCGAGCGCCTGGTCGTACGGCGCACCGGCCATCGCCTTGCGCAATCTGTCGGCCATCGCGGCAGGCTCGGGCGGCAGCGCGAACGAGGATTCGTCGATTAGCCCGTCGAACAAATCGGGGCGCCGCGCCAATTGGTCGGCGAGCAGCGGGGCATGGGTCAGGATCAGCGCCAGGTGGCGGGCCAATTGCGGCCGCGCCTCGAGCAGGCGGTACAGATTGACCCCGCTCGACAGGCGGTCGACGATGTCGGCGAAGCGGTTGAGCGCATGGTTGGGGTCGGGCCCGGCGGCGACCGCGCGCATCAGAGTCGGCAGCATCGCCTCGAACGCCGCGCGCGCCGCCGGCGAGCGCAGCGAACGCGGCTTGCCCGAGCGCCATTCGGATATCCGCCGGAGCGGCTGCTCGGCATCGCCGAAGCCAAGTTCTTCCAGCTCGTTGCGCAAGATGTCGGGGTCGTTGGAAAGGATTTCGCCCGACTCGGTGACGAGCCCGTCGAACAAGGTGCCGATCGCCTCGACGTGCGGCGCGAGGCTGTCGATCAGCGCCGTCGAGCTGTCCAACCCGTCGAGCGCGGCAACCTGCTCCAGCGCATCGGGCTCGAGCGGCAAGCGGTGGGTCTGCTGGTCGTCGATCATCTGCACCCGGTGCTCGACCGTGCGCAGGCGGCGGTAGCCGTCGCCGATCGCTTTCGCGACGTCGGGCTCGAGCCGCCCCGCCGCGGCCAGGGCGGCCAAAGCGTCGAGCGTCGCCGGCTCGCGCAGCGCGGGTTCGCGGCCGCCGTGGACCAGTTGCTGGACCTGGGTGAAGAACTCCGCCTCGCGGATGCCGCCGCGCCCGCGCTTCAGGTCGAAGCCCGCGCCGAACGCCTGGACCTGCGCATAATGGTCGCGGATGCGGGTGCTGATCTGGCGGATTTCCTCGATCGCCCCGAAATCGACCGAGCGCCGCCACACGAACGGCCGGATCGCCTCGATGAAGCGCTCGCCGAGCGCGATGTCGCCGGCCGCGGCGCGGGCGCGGATGAACGCCGCCCGCTCCCACGGCAAAGCGGCCGATTCGTAGTAGGAAATCGCGGCGTTGAGCGGGAGCACGATCGGCGTCACCTCGGGCGACGGGCGCAGGCGCAAATCGACCCGCGCGACATAGCCGTCGGCGGTGCGTTGCTGGAGGATTTCGATCATCCGCCGGCCGACCCGAACCGCCGCCTCGCCCGCGTCGTCCCGCTCGCGGCGGGGCATGGTGGCGGGGTCGAACAGCACAAGCAGGTCCACATCGGACGAGTAATTGAGCTCGCGGCTGCCCAATTTGCCGAGCGCGATGACGGTGATCCCGGCGAGCGGCGCATCGGGCACGCGCTCGGCCAGCGCGGCGCCCAGCGCGCGGTCGATCGCCGCGTCGGCGAAGTCGGACAGCAGCGCCGTGACCCGCTCGAGCGGCAACTCCCCGGCGAGGTCGCCGAGCGCGACGCTCAGCGCCAGCCCGAGGCGGCGGACGCGCAACTCGACATCGACGCTGTCGCCGCCGGCGGCGATCGCCGCCGCGGCCGCCGCCTCAGCGCCATCGGCCACGAACATCTGCGCCAGGTCCGGCCGCGCCGTTATCGCCTCGCGCAGGAATGGCGAGCAGCGCTGCGCGCGGTCGATCGCGCTGCTCCGCGCCGGTTCGATCGCGCCGTTGTTCATCCGCGCCACCTAGCGCCAAAGCGGTTGAGCACGAAACTCTCTGCGGACTCGGTCGTTCTCATTGCACATGAAGTCATCGCCCACCCCCGTGGCGGCGCCGGACATTCACATGGATCGTCGAATCATCCAGGTTGATGTGCCCGATGTGCACGCCGGCATCACGGCCGCCCTGCGCCGCGCCTTCGCGGCGGCGGCGGCAGAGCCGTGCGAGCGCGACTTCGCGGAATTGCTGCGCAAATTGCACTGATTCTCCCGCGGAACGGGGAGGTGGCAGCACGAAGTGCTGACGGAGGGGCCGACCAGCCTCCGAGCGACCCCTCCACCAGCTTCGCTGGTCCCCCTCCCCGTTCCGGGGAGGAATAGTCAGCGGCCGCGGCTGAGGTCGTCGACCTGCCCCATGATGTTCTGCAGCGCCGACTGGTTGGGGTCGGTCTTGTGCTGGCGGCGCGAGGGCAGCTTGCCGCCGGTCAGCAGGCTTTCCAGCGCAACCCGGCCGCGCGCCACGCGGCTTTTGATGGTACCCACGGCGCAGCCGCAGATTTCCGCCGCTTCTTCGTAGGCAAAGCCGCCCGCGCCGACCAGGATCAGCGCCTCGCGCTGCGGCTGCGGCAAATGCATCAGCGCGCGCTGCATGTCGCCCAGTTCGATGTGGCGGTCCTGGCTGGCCGGCGCGGCGAGGATCTTGGCCGCGGTGATGTCGTCCCACTCGCCCTTGAAGCGGGCGCGGCGCATCTGGCTCAAGAACAGGTTCCTGAGGATGATGAAGGTCCACGCGCGCATGTTGGTCCCGGCCTGGAAGCGCAGGCGGGCGGCCCACGCCTTGAGCAAGGTCTCTTGGACGAGGTCGTCGGCGAGGTCGCGGCTGCCCGACAGCGAGCGGCCGAACGCTCGCAGGTGCGGGATCACCGCCGCCAGCTGTTCCTTGAACTCGCCGTCCGACAAGGGTGTCGGCTCAAAGGGCACCTCAAGGGGCGTATCATCCTGTTCGGACACTAATTCCCACCCGATTGGAGGTCGCGCGCAGCCGCTTACCCGCGCAGCCAACACCTAATAGTCGATTGCGACAGTATCTAGGCACTCAGCCCGCGGCGAACAATATCACTGCGAACAGCACGATCACCAGCACGAGGCCGATGCCGAGCACGTAGCGGGTCATGTGCGGGGTCGAGCCCGACCGCGCCTCGGTCGTCGTCACATGCTCTTCGTGCTGCGGATTTGCCACTGATACCTCGATTGTTACGGTTCACCGCCACGCCAACGCGGCGTGGCGGCACCTGTTCCGCTGGCTTCTCGCGCGATCAGGCGGGGACGGTGGCCGCGTCGAAGAACAGCGCCTGGGCGATCGCCGCCTTGACCGTCGAGCGCTGGAACGGCTTGGTGATGAGGAAGGTCGGCTCGGGCCGCGTCCCGGTCAGCAGCCGCTCGGGGAAGGCCGTGATGAAGATCACCGGCACCGAGAATTCGGCGAGGATGTCCTTGACCGCGTCGATCCCGGACGAATCGTCGGCCAGCTGGATGTCGGCGAGGACCAGCCCCGGCGGGTGCTGGCGGGCCTGCGCCACCGCCTCGTCGCGCGTCACGGCGACGCCGGTGACGTTGTGGCCGAGGTCGCGGACGATGGTCTCAATGTCCATCGCGATGATCGGCTCGTCCTCGATGATCAGCACGTCGGCCAGCGTCTGGCGCTCGATTTCCTCGAGCGCCTCGGCGACCAGGCTGTCGACATCCTCGGGGCTGGCGCCGATCAGATAGGCAGTGTCCTCAGACGAAAAGCCCTCGAGCGAGGTCAGCAGCAGCGCCTGGCGCGACAATGGCGTGATCCGCGACAGCCGGGCGTGGGCGATGCCCTCGGCGCCGACGAAGTCCTTCTGCGGCTCCTCGCCTTCCTCGATGTTGGCGGTCGACCAGATCGCGTGGAACGTGCGGTACAGGCCGAGCCGGGGATCGACGTCGCGCGGGAATTCATCGGGCTCGGCGACGATCGCTTCCAGCGTGGCGCGGACGAATGCGTCGCCATGGGTCTGGCTGCCGGTCAGCGCGCGGGCGTAACGCCGCAGGAAGGGAAGGTGCGGGGCGAGTTCCTGGCCAAGCGACATAAGCAAATTGTCTCCGAACTATAGGCGATTTCGCTCCCTTTGAGCGCGCGCCCGGTTTGTTGCAACCCTGTGCGGGAGAGCTTGCTGCGGCGATCCGATGAGTGCCCCCGGGATTATCATTTGCTGGTTGGAACAAAGCACCGGCGATTTGGTTTCCGCAAAGGCTCGGATAGCAACCCGTCGATACGGTCGGGACGCTGCGGCTTGGCCGGGTACGCGTAATCGAAGCGCCGTCGTCCACCAAAAGGCGTTGCGCCTCGGGCCGGAGCCAGTAGACGAGGCGCGCGTGACCCGCGCACGGGGGGACGAGAGGTTGAGTGGTAGTCAAAAGCGCGGAACTGGCAACGCCGCGAACCGGAAGAACCCGCCAATGGAGGCTCCGGTCGCCAAGAAAAAAGGCAAGGTCCGCCCCGGCGACGTCGGCCGTGCGCTGCGCTCGGTCTATGACGACACGCTGCGCGAATCCGTCCCCGACGACTTTCTCAGCCTGCTCGGCAAGCTTAGCTGAGCCGAGCCCGACGATCGCCCTGGTATCGTGAGCGCGCTGGGCCGACGATTCGCCGCACTGCCGACCGCCGCCAAGCTGCTGCTGATCCTGTCCGCGGTGCTGTTGCCGATCGGGCTGGCCCTGGTGTGGGTCGCGCAACAGGGCATCGGCGAGGCCAACGCCGCGCTCAAGGAACGCACCACGCAGCAGGCGCGCACCGCGCATCGCGCCATCGAAAGCCTGATCGCGCGTAATGCGCTGGCGCTGCGCATCGCCGCCAACGGCGCGTTTGCCAGCGGTGCCCGTGACCCATGCGCCGCCGCCCGCCAATCGCTCGCCACGTCGCCCGCGGTGGCTCAGCGCTTCGAGCTCGACGCGCCCGACGGCACGCCGTTGTGCGTGGTCGGCGAAATCGGCGACATCGGCAGCTTGCCGCTGGTCGCGCCAGGCGCCATCGAACTGCGGATCGCTCCCGGGCGTGACGCGCTGATCGTCCGGGTCGGCGTGGTCGGCGGCATGGCCAGCGCCACCATCCCGGTCGCCGAGCTGCGCGAGGCGGCGCTCGAGGCAGGCGACGGGATCGACGGGCTCAGCATGCGCGACAGCAGCGGGCGAATGGAAATCCACAACCGCAACCGCAGCGGAGCGAGGCGCACCGAAGCGGCGGTCAGCCAATGGACGATCGGCAACGAGCAGCTGCGGGTAGAGATCGAGGGCCGCGTGCCGACCCTCACGACGCTTGACCGCTTGCTGCTGCTGCTGCCGCTGCTGATGTGGGTGATGGCGGCGTTGATTACGTGGCTGCTGGTCAGCCGCGTGCTGATCCGCCCGCTGAAGATGCTCGAGCGCGCGGTGACCCGGATCGGGCCCGGCGAAAGCGCCAACACCCTGCCCACGCGGCTTGGCCCGGCAACCGAGATCCGCGAGCTGCGCGATGCCTTCGCCCGCGGGCTGATGCGCATCGAGGAATCGGAGTGCGAGATGGCGCGCGCGCTCGATGGCCAGCGGCGCCTGGTCCGCGAGGTCCACCACCGGGTCAAGAACAACCTCCAGGTGGTGGCGTCGCTGCTCAACATCCACGGCCGCTCCGCCGCCACCCCCGAAGCGCGCGCCGCCTACGCCGCAATCGGGCGACGGGTCGGTGCGCTGTCGATCGTCCATCGCAACCATTTCGCCGAGATGGAGGAGTCCCGCGGGATCGCGCTGCGGCCCCTGCTCGCGGAGCTGACCGCGGAACTGCGCGCCGGGGCGCCTGAGCAGGCGCGCGCGCTGACCATCGAGCTCGACCTCGAAACGACCTACACCACCCAGGACGTCGCCGTGGCGATCGCCTTCCTGATCACCGAGATCATCGAATTTGCCATGCTCAACCGTCCGCAGGAGCCGGTCGAAATCTCGCTCCGCCGGTCGAGCGAATTGACCGCGCGGTTGGGGGTGAGCAGCCCGATCCTGGTGCCCGACGACGACAGCGGCGACCCCGAGAAGGCCCAGTTCGAGCGCATCGTCGCCGGCCTCGCCAAGCAGCTGCGCTCAAACCTCGAGCGAAAGCTCGGCCGGTACAGCGTCGATTTGCCGGTGTTTCCAGCCGCCTAGACAACAGCTCCAGGGATCGTTTCGGCCCTGTGTAAAAAATATTCACAGGGTCCGGAACTCATTTCAAATTTGCCGCGTTGTGCAGTTCGGATAGCGACCTTTTGCCCCCCCGCTCTCGCTATCCGATTACATGGGCCCGGAACCGCCAACCCTCCCCCCCCCCGGTGGCGCTTCCGGGCCCTCACTTTTCTGGGCCCCCTCCACACCTTCTTCTCCATCGTGAGCCGCCGCTGAGCGTGCCGCGCGCCAGTGCGTCAGGCGGATGGCAAGAATCGCCAGTTCGTAGAGCGCATAAAGCGGGACGAGCAGCATCAGCTGCGACACGACGTCGGGCGGCGTAAGCACCGCCGACACCACCGCAGCGCCGACGATCGCGTAACGGCGCGAGCGGGTC
>NZ_JANPKO010000008.1:0-3242 GCF_031426035.1 Sphingomonas sp.
AAGGCGCAGGAAGTGATCATCGCGCTGTGGCTCGAGGCGTGGCTGACCAAGGACGACATCCTCGCGCGCTACCTGTCGAGCGTCTATTTCGGCGACGGGGTGTACGGCCTGCGCGCCGCATCGCGCCATTATTTCGGGCGCGCGCCGGAAAACCTCACGCTCGCCCAGTCGGCGATGCTCGCCGGCGTCGTCCAGGCGCCGTCGCGGCTCGCCCCGACGCGCAACCTCGCCGCCGCGCGCAAGCGCGGCCGGCTGGTGCTGGCGGCGATGGCCGACACCGGCGTGATCACCCCCGCGCGCGCCCGCGCCACGGTCTCCGCGCGGCCCGTCCTCCACCGCGCCAAGCTGCCCACCGGGACCTATTTCGCCGACTGGGTGTCGCCCGCCGCCCACCGCGCGTTCGAGGCCGACTTCGGCGAGGTGCGCGTCACTACCACGCTCGATGCCGACCTCCAGCGGCTCGCCGTGCGCGCCATCAACAACGCCGCGATCGGCGACGCCCAGGCGGCGCTGGTGGCGATGCGCCCCGATGGCCGCGTCGTCGCGATGGTCGGCGGGCGCAGCTACAAGGCGTCGCCGTTCAACCGCGCGACGCAAGCCCGCCGCCAGCCCGGCTCGGCGTTCAAATTGTTCGTTTATCTCGCTGCGATGCGCGCCGGGTGGACCGCCGACAGCCTGGTCCAGGACCGGCCGGTGACGATCGACGGCTGGACCCCGGCCAACAGCGACGGCGTCTATCGCGGCGCGATTCCCCTGCGCGAGGCGTTCGCGCGCTCGTCCAACGCCGCCACCGTGCGATTGTCCGAAAGCGTCGGCCGCGGCAATGTCCTGCGCGCCGCGCGCGAGCTCGGCATCTCCAGCCCGCTGCCCAACAGCCCGAGCGTCGCGCTCGGCACCGCCGGGGTCAGCCTGCTCGAGCTCACCGCGGCGTATGCCGCGCTCGCCGGCGGGCGCTACCCGGTCAGCGCCTCCGGGCTTCCGCCCGACGCGCAGGGCAGGGGCAATCTGGCCGCTTTGTTCGCGCGCGGCGGCCGCCTCGACGCGCGCCGCGACTGGGCGCCGATGCTCGACTTGCTGTGGGCCTCGGCCAACACCGGCACCGGGCGCCGCGCCGCGCTCGCCACCCCGACCTTCGGCAAGACCGGCACCAGCCAGGGCAACCGCGACGCCTTGTTCGTCGGTTTCGCCGGCGACCTGGTGGTCGGGGTGTGGGTCGGGCGCGACGACGACAAGCCGCTCGGCAAGAATCTCACCGGGGGCACCGCGCCGGCAAAAATCTGGCGCAGCTTCATGGCCCCCGCGCTGAGCATCGACGGCCGCGCCGCGCCGCGCCTGCCGCGCGAGTTCCGCGTGCCGCAGCGCGCGCCTCAGCGCCGCGAGCAACCGCGCAAGAGCCCGCTGCCCGAGGAATGGAGCGAGCCGACGCGCGCCCTGCGCGAGGCGCTGGAGGAACTCGAGCGGCTGTTCGAATAGCCGCGCCGCCCCGGCCGCCCCCGCTCAAATCCGGCAAACACGGTTAACTTACGGAAACCGGTCACTTTAAGCTTTTCTCAACGCCCGTGCCCTAATTCTCCATGCAACCTGAGCGAGGGACTGCGCAGGTCTGGGGGCGAGAGTTCCCGAAAATTGTGGAGCCTTAAGGAGACCGGAAATGATTAAGCGTTTCAAAAAGCTGATGAACAACGCCGAAGGCGCGACCGCCATTGAATATGGCCTGATTGCGGCTCTCATCGCGGTTGCCGCGATCGGCGCGATGAAGGGTATCGGCACCAAGCTGAACACCACCTTCAATAACGTTTCGGCCGAGCTCTAAGCTTCGACCGTTACGTTACAAGCTTTGGCGGCGGCGTCGAAAGGCGCCGCCGCTTTTGCATGTCCGCGGCACAGGCGCGGCGGCCCCCGCGGCCGGTGCGATTATTATCGCGCTCTCGCCGTCGAATTAATCCGCGCCAACAGGCGTGATTAAGACTTTTGCAACACTTTCCCCCCTAAATCCCTGGCTCTACCCCGGCGCGTTGGCGCCAGTTCGAGTGCGCGCCAGCCCGGGCGTCCCCACGCGGGGCGGCCGATGGTTAAGCGTGGCGAACTGCTTCCCTTAAGCCTTTCTCAACCGTCCCGGTCGTATTCCGGCACTTGACCTTCGCACGACGAAAGCGGGGGGGCGGGGACCATTTCCCGCCGCTGGACGACCAGGAGACCAGTGATGGCCAAGCTTCTGAAGCTGATCGGGAACGGGCGAGGCGCAACCTCGATCGAATATGCCCTGATCGCGTCGCTCATCGCGGTTGCCGCGATCGGCGCCATGAAGGGCATCGGCACCAAGCTCGGCGCCACCTACAACAATGTCGGGGCGCAACTCTAAACCGTTCGACCAAGTGGACCGATGATCGGCGGCGGCACCCGGGGGGGGCGTTCGCCGCCGTTCGTTTAACTGCGGCGGGGCAGGACGCCCGATGCCGCCTCCCGCGCCCGGCGCTTGCGGCGCTTGGCCAGCAGCGGCAGCGCGAACAAATAAACCCCGCTCGCCGCCATGCAGATGAGCACGATCCCCGAGCCCAGCGAAAAGGCGTATTTCGCCCATCCGCCGAGCCAGCTGAAATCGTGGATGGTCTCGATCAAATCGGAGGTGCGGTAGCCCACCTGGAGCACCTTGCCGGTGGCGACATCGACCTGGACCTCGGTGCGCGAGTGGAGGATCACCTTGGCCACCCCGTCGCCGGGCCTGAGGTCGATCCGCTCGACGTCCTGCCACACCGTCGCCTCGTGCCCGGGCACGCTGCGCACCGCGGCGACCAGGTCGGCGACCGGCCGGCCGAGTTCGCCCGGCGCCGCGCCTTGCTGCGTCGGCGGTTGCAGGCTGTCGAAATCCTTCTTGAGGGCGAGCAGCGACCCGGTCACCGCGATCACGAACACGGTGAACATCAGGGGCAGCGAGATCCAGTAATGGATCAGCCGGATGAGGCGTTGTGCGGACAAGCGGGGGGCGGACAAGCGAACAGCGGTCCGTCAGGCCTGAAAATCGGGGAATGGTGGAGCCGAGGGGGATCGAACCCCTGACCTCTGCAATGCCATTGCAGCGCTCTCCCAGCTGAGCTACGGCCCCGTCCAGAGGCGCCTTTAGGCGAACCCCGCGCGCTGTGTAAACCGGTAATGCGGCGCCGAGGATCGGTTCGCCGCCGCGCCGGCGCTCAGGCCACGATCAGGAAGTCCGCATTGGTCAGCGCCAGCCCGGCATCGAGCTG
>NZ_JANPKO010000009.1:0-1542 GCF_031426035.1 Sphingomonas sp.
CCCGCCGCGGCCAGCTCCGCCCGGCCCGGCGCGCCGATCCCGTCGAGCGTTGCAAGTCCGAACCGCTGGAGAATCGCGCGCTCGCCGACGATGCTGTCGAATCCGCCTTTGCCAGCGGTCGTCGCAATGCTGGGCACCCGCTCGTCGGCAATGATTTCGGCGGCGGCGTAGCGCGCCAGTTCCGCCGCAAGCTCGCCATGGCCAAGCGCGACCAGCTCGAAACGGCCGGTCGAAATGTCGGCGGCGGCAAGCGCATAATCCTCGCCCGCGCGCCCGACCGCGACCAGCCAATTGGCCGCTGCGGAATCGAGCAGGGCTTCCTCGGTGAGCGTGCCCGGCGTGACCAGGCGAACGATGGCGCGGTCGACGAGCGCTTTCGAGCCGCGTGCCTTGCGCGCTTCCGCCGGGCTCTCGGTCTGTTCGGCGATTGCCACGCGATTGCCGCCCTTGATCAGCCGCGCGAGATAGGATTCGGCGGCGTGGACCGGCACCCCGCACATCGGGATCGGCTCGCCAAGGTCAGCGCCGCGCTTGGTCAGCGCGATGTCGAGGCAGGCGGCGGCGACCTTGGCATCGTCGAAGAACAATTCGAAAAAGTCGCCCATGCGATAGAAGAGCAGCGCATCGCCGGCCTCGTGCTTGAGCCGGTGATATTGCGCCATCATCGGGGTTTGGGCGTCGGCTCTGGCCATGGCAGGACTCTAGCCGCCTTCGTCAGTCCCGCGACAGCGGGAACCCAGATTCTTTTTTCCAAGCTGGACCCCCGCCGCCGCGGGGGTGACGATCGAGGGTCGAAGCGGCTACACGCCTCGCCATGTCCGAAAGCAACGTCAAATTCTCCGAGGCCGAGGCGATCGATTTCCACGCCCGCGGCCGGCCCGGAAAAATCGAGATCATCGCCTCCAAGCCGATGGCCACGCAGCGCGACCTCAGCCTGGCTTACTCCCCCGGCGTCGCGGTCCCCGTCCAGGCGATCGCCGACGATCCCGGCCGCGCTTACGAGCTGACCGCCAAGGGCAATCTCGTCGCGGTCATTTCCAACGGCACGGCGATCCTCGGCATGGGCAATCTGGGCGCGCTCGCCGCCAAGCCGGTGATGGAAGGCAAGGCGGTGCTGTTCAAGCGCTTCGCCGACGTCGATTCGATCGACATCGAGGTCGACACCGAGGACTGCCAGCGCTTCATCGAATGCGTCGAACTGCTCGCCCCGAGCTTTGGCGGCATCAACCTCGAGGACATCGCCGCCCCCGACTGCTTCGTCATCGAGGCGGCGCTCAAGGAGCGCATGAACATCCCGGTGTTCCACGACGACCAGCACGGCACGGCGATCATCACCGCCGCCGGGCTGATCAACGCCTGCTTCCTGACCGGCCGCAGCCTCGCCGGCATCAAGGTGGTCGTGAACGGTGCCGGCGCCGCCGCGATCGCCTGCACCGAGCTGATCAAATGCATGGGCGTGCGCGGCGACCAGGTCATCATGTGCGACCGCAAGGGGGTCATCTACACCGGGCGCGGCGACGTCGATCAATGGAAGTCGGCGCA
>NZ_JANPKO010000010.1:0-36727 GCF_031426035.1 Sphingomonas sp.
ATGATGACCGGCCGCCCGATCGACGTCGCGTTCGTCGAGGAAGTCCTCGCCAACGTTCTGCGCGCCAACCAGCGCCGCATTTCGATCGACGAAATCCAGACCCAGGTCGCCGAGCATTTCAAGATCCGCAAGGCCGAGATGACGTCGGCGCGGCGCGCGCGCGAGGTCGCCCGCCCGCGCCAGGTCGCGATGTATCTGTCCAAGCAACTGACCCCCAAATCGCTGCCCGACATCGGCCGCCGCTTCGGCGGGCGCGACCACACCACGGTGATCCACGCGGTCAAGCAGATCGAGCGCCTGCGCGCGTGCGACGCCGAGCTGGACGCCGACATCCGCCTCCTGACCAGACAGCTCGAAGGCTAAAACCCTCCCCCTTCAGAAGGGGGAGGTGGCAGCGCGAAGCGCTGACGGAGGGGGGACTCACGACCCCAGCAAAGCCTCCTCAACCTGCCCCAACCGGTCCTTCCCGAAATACAGCTCGCCCCCGACGACAAAGCTCGGCACCCCGAACACCCCGTCCTCCACCGCCCGCTGCGTATTCGCCGCCAACCCCGCCTTGACACCATCGTCCTGCGCCAGCGCGAGCAGCTCCGCCGCCGGCAACCCCGCCGCGCCGAGCACCTCCGCCACCACCGCCGCGTCCGCCATGTCGCGCCCGTCTTCCCACATCGCCACGAACACCGCCTCGACATAGGGCTCGAACACATCGAGCACCCCCGCCGCCACCGCCCCGCGCATCAACCCCAAAGTATTGATCGGGAAATGCGGGTTGAAGCGAAACGCCGCCAGCCCGTGCCGCGCGACGAAGCGCTCGATCTCGCGCCCCTCATACGCCAGCTTGGCCGGGATCGCGGCATAAGCGGTGAGCGGCGACTGGTTGCCGGTCGCCTTGAACAGCCCGCCGAGCAGCACCGGCACATAGTCGAACCGCGCCCCCGTGCGCTGCTCGATCCCCGGCACCACGCGGTGCGCGAGATAGGCATTGGGGCTACCGACATCGAAATAGAAAGTCGCGTCCATCGGTGCTGCTCCTACCAATGCTCGGCGAATGGCCGAAGATCGAGCTCATGCGTCCACGCGTCGCGCGGCTGGCGGTGCAGTTGCCAATAGGCCTCGGCGATCGACGCGGGGTCGACCAGACTGTCCGCCGCCACCTCCGCATCCGCCCCCTTGGCCTCGGCGATCCGCTCGCGCACCCAGGCGGTGTCGACCCCGGCGTCGATCACCAGGTGCGCGACATGGATGTTCTGCGGACCCAGCTCACGCGCCATCGACTGCGCCGCGGCGCGCAAGCCCGCCTTGGCCGAGGCGAACGCGGCATAGCCGCTGCCCCCGCGCAGGCTGGCGGTGGCGCCGGTGAAAAAGATCGACCCGCCGCCGTGCGCCAGCATCCGCCGCGCCGCCTCGCGCCCGGTCAAGAACCCCGCGTAGCAGGCCATCTCCCACACCTTGCGAAACACTCTTTCGGTCGTCTCGAGCAGCGGAAAATTGACGTTGGCGCCGATGTTGAAAATGCACAGCTCGAGCGGGGCGTCAGCGTCGGCCGCGTCGAGGAACGCCGCGATCCCCTCTTCGCTGCGCGCGTCGAGCGAATGCCTGCTAAACCGCCCCCCAGCCGCCGCGATCTCGTCGCGCAAGGCATCGAGCTTGTCCCCCTGCCGCCGCCCGCCATGAACGTGGAACCCCTCCGCGGCAAACCGCCGAGCGATCGCCGCCCCGATAAAATCCCCCGCCCCGACAATCGCCACGCTGCCGCGATGATCAGCCACCACTGTCTCCCAGTCCGCATTTGCAACTTAACCCGGCGGGAGGAGAATGAAAGGCGGGCCTCAACGCAAGCGCGCGCCGGAGCCATCGCATGCAGGGTGCTGTCCGCAATTGCGGGTAGGGGGAGCTTATGTCCGCTTTCGGCCCAAAGCGGACAGTAGTTTTCCGGATTCGGTCGACATGTGATGTCGACGCGTCCAATGACATGCGAAGTCGCTGGAGCGGCTTTTCATCGAGGTTGCAGTCCCATGCCGAACGCCGACGGGTCGTCGACCAACGAAGAATCGCGGATCGCCGCGGTTCGGCGTTACGACATTCTCGACAGTCCGCCGGATGGCGCCTTCGATCGCATCACGGCGCTTGCAGCACGTAGGTTCGGGGTTCCGATCGCAATCATCAGCATTGTCGATGAGGACCGCATCTGGTTCAAGTCGCATCACGGCCTGCCGGTAGAGCAGATCGACCGTGAGCCTGGATTATGCGCGTCGGCCATTCTGGGTCACACGCCCTACCTTATCGAGGACGCGCGCAAGGACCCACGTGCGTTAGCGAACCCGCTCGTTGCCGGAGACTTCGGTCTTCGTTTCTACGCTGCTGTTCCGCTCACTACGAGCGATGGTCACAACTTGGGCACGTTGTGCGTAATCGATAAGGAGCCGCGCCCCATCAACGATGATCAAATTGAGGACCTGCAGGATTTGGCTTCAGTCGTGATGGACCAGCTCGAGCTCGGGCTCGCATCCCGGAGCGCGGTCGGCAGAGCAAATCTGATGGCCAAGGAAATCGATCACCGCGTCATGAATAGCCTGCAGTTCGTTTCCGGCCTGCTTGCTATGCAGAGCCGATCACCCGGAATCGGAGAGGCCGCGTCCCACCTTGAACTCGCTGCCAATCGTGTTGCAGCCGTTGCGCAGGTCCACCGCAATTTTTACGCAGATGCAGCGGCCGAGGTATCCTGCTTGGCTTTCCTGCGCCGTCTCTGTGACGACCTTGCCTCCATCCTCGATCGGGAAATTGTAGTGGAGGGCGACGAGGAGATGGTTCCCGCAACGTCAATCCAACCAATTGGACTGATCGCGAATGAGCTCATTACCAACGCCGCGAAGCATGGCGCAGGAAAAATTTTCGTGCAGTTTCGCGCATCGCCCAACACCAACGAGCTTATTGTCTGCGATGAGGGAACGGGCCTACCGGCGAATTTTGACCCGCATGCCAAAACCGCTGGGTTAGGAATGCGAGTGATCTTGACGCTCGTGAAACAACTCCGAGGCACGCTCGACGCGGGACAAGGTACGCACGGTAGCGGGGCGTGCATAACCGTTAAATTCCCCACTGAGGGTAGCGCCCGCGTTCTGCCCGGTGCCGACGCCAGCCATTAAGGGTCTGCGTTCGACCCAAAGCCGACGCTAAGCCGTCTTACGGCACCATTAAGAAGTCCGCGTTGGTGAGGGCGAAGCCGGCGCCGATCTGGGCGAACAGCACCTGCGCGCCGGCGCCGTTGCCGTCGGCATCGTAATAGATGCGCCCGGTCGTCGTGTCGTAGATGATGCGATCGTCGGCGTCGTGCGCCGCGGTTCCGATATGGAACGCGGCCGGCGCTAGCGTGCCGCTCGACGGCAACGCCCCGAAGATCGTCTGGTCGAGCACGATGGTGTCGTCGACCACGGAAAAGTCGAGGATGATGTCGAGGTTGGTGGCGGCGTTGAGCGTGGCGTTGAAGATGAAACGGTCGGCGCCGGTGCCGCCGGTCAGGCTGTCGTGGCCCGGCCCGCCATAGAGCTGGTCGGCACCTGCCCCGCCGTTAAGGCTGTCATTGCCGGCGCCACCATTGAGAATGTTGCTGCCGCTATTGCCGGCGATGCTGTTGTTCAGGCTGTTGCCGATCCCGTTGGCGGCGAGCGCCCCGGTCAGCGTCAGATCATCCACGTAGTTGCCGAGCGCGAAGCTGACCGAGCTGTAGACGCGGTCGATGCCCCCCGCCACGCTCGCCTCGATCGCGCGGTCGCCGAGATTGTCGACATAATAAGTGTCATTGCCGCCCGCGCCGTTCATGATGTCCGCGCCGAGGCTGCCGTTGAGGACGTTGTTGCCGCTGTTGCCGACCATTACGTTGTTGAGGGTGTTGCCGAAGCCGTTGATCGCGGCGGTCCCGGTCAGGGTCAGGTCTTCGACGTTGGCGCCGAGCAAGAACGAGACCGAGCTGAACACGCGGTCGGCGCCGCCCGCCGCGCTGGCCTCGATCGCGCGGTCGCCGGCATTGTCGACATAATAAGTGTCGTTGCCGCCGCCGCCATTCATGGTGTCCGCGCCGAGGCTGCCGTTAAGGACGTTGTTGCCGCTGTTGCCGAACATGACGTTGTTTTGGCTGTTGCCGAAGCCGTTGATGGCAGCGGTCCCGGTCAGGGTCAGGTCTTCGACGTTGGCGCCGAGCAGAAACGAGACCGAGCTGTTGACGCGGTCGATCCCGGCCACCGCGGATTCGTAAGCGCGGTCGCCGGCATTGTCCGCGTAATAAATGTCGGCCCCGGCGCCGCCGTACATGGCGTCCGCGCCCGTGCTACCGTCGAGCGTGTCAGCACCAGCATTGCCCGTTATTTCATTGGCGAGCGCATTGCCGGTCAGCGTTTGGCCCGTGGCGGACGTACCGCGCAAATACTCCACGTTGTCCGTCAGCGCGTAGGCGCCAAGGCTCGTGTATACCGCGTCCATGCCGTCAATCGGCGCCGATCCCGTCTCGATTACCTGGTCGCTGGAATCGTCGACATAATAATTGTCGTGCCCGGTACCGCCGGACATCGTGTCGGCGCCAGCACCGCCGTCAAGCGTATCGTTGCCCGCGAAGCCCGAGAGCTCATCGTCGCCGCCGTAACTGAGCAGGTAATCGTCTTCGAAACTCCCCGATATCTGGTCGGCGCCCGCCAACACCGTCGGCATGATGCTCGGCAATGTTCCATTGAGAACAGCGGCAGAAAAATCCGCTGCCGGAACGGACATGCCAAAGAATTGCCCGACAGGCTCTCGGTACCAGAAAAAGCCGGTTGGCAACTCCGGGTCATATTCCCGAACCCAATTTCCGTAGGACCACGATTGCACCGTCCCGGTCGTCGGCAAATTATCGCTGAAATCTCCCAAACCAGTTCCATCCATCGTCAGGAATCTGTCGTGGGATGTTGGGTAGTCAACAACGACTTGAGTGGAACTGGTCGTTGCGCTGCCCAGGCCAATGCCATCTTGATCGAAGGCGGCGAAGGTCCGCATGTCTATACCGGTCTGGAAATAGAGCGTTGCCATGGCAGTGTCCCCCACCGGCGAGTGCTCGCCATCTCAACGGCCGCTGTGCAATTCGCGTGGAAGACTTCACCTGAGGCGTGCTCAGGCCTCCCCGCGATGCGGCCATTCGCTTCAGGCTGCCCCCCTGGCTACTGGGAGTCAACCCGTTCAGGCGCCGCCGAAATTTTGTGACTGGTCGATCTCATTGACGTGTCGCCAATGTCCGGTTCCCACCAAATCTCCACAGCCCGCAGATTTCGCTGTCCTACATTAGAAATTCTGTGAGACACTGGCTTGCCCGAGTCGTTTCGAGGCTCTTTCAAGCGGTTGATCCCACCAGCTACTGCAACTTCCGCCCCCGCTTCACCTGCGTAAAGTCACAAAAATGGTCGCCGGGTACGGGACAATAAGGACTTTAAGCGCGAAAAGGCCCGCCCGGATCGCTCCGGACGGGCCTGATGTTTCCGCGATCGGCGGCGCCTAGCTCTTGCGCGCGGGGACCGTGATCTTGACCGTCTCGCCGTTGCGCCCGGGGAAGCCGGTGAACATCGCCTCGATCAGGTTCGGCACCAGCACGCCGAGTTCGTCGGTCTGGCTGCGCGCCTTGGCGCGGCCCTCGAACAGCGAGAGATTGTCCGCCCGGCGCACGATGTCGAGGTCGAGGAAGCTCTTGTACACGGTGTAGCTGCGGATCCCGCCGCCGCCATAGCCGCCGTAACCGCCGTAGCCGCCGTACGGCGAATTATACCAGAACGGGTCGTCCCATCCGTAATAGAACGGCGAGCGCGATCCCCAATAGCCGTAGCGCGACCAGTAGGGCCGGCCGAAATAGCCGCGGTAGAACGGGTCGTAATAG
Organism: Sphingomonas sp.; assembly: GCF_031426035.1. Taxonomy (GTDB): domain Bacteria; phylum Pseudomonadota; class Alphaproteobacteria; order Sphingomonadales; family Sphingomonadaceae; genus Sphingomicrobium. Next base: position 5,894 of record NZ_JANPKO010000010.1, read on the forward strand.
CCGCGGTAGAACGAGTTCGAATAATAAGAGCGGGCGAACGGATCCTGCGTATATTCGCGCTTGCCCTCGTCGACCCCGTAGCCGACGCGGACCAGCATCGTCGCCAGCTGCGGCGCCCCGGCGGGCGCGTAGCCCTGCGACTGCAGCGCCTGCGACACGAGGGTGGCGTAGCGGCCGAACTCGAGGCCGCCCGGGCCGCCGTCGGCCGGGACCACGTAGAAGCTCTGGCCGGCCGGCGCGGGGAGCTGCGAATAGCGCGTGACCTTGGCCGGCAGCCCGGTGGCGCAGCCGGAAAGGCCGACCGCGGCGGCGCCGATCAGGATCGCGCCGGCGACTTTGGTGATTCTGTTCATGACGCCCTCGACTCGGAAATTTCCGTGGATATCCGGTCGCTTATAGCGCCGAACGGGCTGAACTGTCGATTAAGCGTTGCTGGCGTGGGTTAAACCGACCGCGCGGTAGGCGGCGGCGATGGTCGGCGCGGCGAGCTTGGCCGCCTGCGCGGCGCCGGCGGCGAGATGGGCATCGATCGCGGCGGGGTCTTCGCGCAGCGCAATCAGCCGGGCGCGGATCGGGCTCAGCATCGCGATCAGCGCATCGGCCAGCGCTGGCTTGAACGCGCCGAACCCCTGGCCCTCGAACCGCGCCAGCACCTGCTCGACGCTCTCGCCCGACACCGCCGCGAAAATCCCCGCGAGGTTCTTCGCCTCGGGCCGCCCGTCGAGCAACGCCGGATCGCCCGGGATCGGCTTGGGGTCGGTCTTCGCCTTGCGGATTTTTTGCGCGATGACGTCGTCGCTGTCGGTCAAATTGATCCGGCTCATGTCCGACGGGTCGGACTTGGACATTTTCGCCGAGCCGTCGCGCAACGACATCACCCGCGCCGCGCTGCCGCCGCCGATGAACGGTTCGGGGGGTACGAACAATTCGTTGTCGAAATCGGTGTTGAACTTGACCGCGATGTCGCGCGCCAGCTCGACATGCTGCTTCTGGTCCTCGCCGACCGGGACATGCGTCGCGCGGTACAGCAATATGTCCGCCGCCTGCAGCACCGGGTAGGCGAACAGCCCGACCGACGCGCCTTCCTTGTTCTTGCCCGACTTGTCCTTGAACTGGGTCATGCGGTTGAGCCAGCCCATCCGCGCGGTGCACTCGAGCACCCACGCCAGCTCGGCATGCGCCGGCACCGCGCTGTGGGCGAACAGGATCGATTTTGCGGGGTCGATCCCGCTGGCGATCAGCGCCGCCGCCATCTCGCGCACGTTGGCACGCAGCTGGGTTGGATCGACATCTACGGTCAGCGCATGAAGGTCGGCGAGAAAGAACAGGCATTCGGCCTCGTCCTGCATGCGCACCCAGCGCAGGATCGCCCCGAGCAGATTGCCGAGGTGGAGGTCGCCGGTCGGCTGGATGCCCGACACGACTCTCATTTCGGTGCCCTCTTGCGGCGCAGCGTGGCGAGCGCCTGGCGGTCGACGCCGCCGATCGCCAGCGCGACGCCGAAGTAGACCAGCCCGCCGACCCCGACGATCGCGCCTAGCCCGATGACCCGCTCGATCACTCCGCCGAAGAACAGCCCGCCGAGCGCCTCGCGCAGGAAATACAAAGCGGCCGCCATCGCCAGCGCCGCCACCAATTGCCGCGCGACGCGGCTGACCAGCCATGGCGGCAGGCGGAAATGGCCCTTGGCGTAAAGGATCACGAACAACAGGGAAAAATTGATCCACGCCCCGGCCGACGTCACGGTCGCCAGGCTGTAGATGCCGATCTCGGGGATCAGCAGGAAGTTGGCGGGGATGCTTAGCAGCAATATGCCCATCGCGATCTGCACCGGGGTCTTGACGTTCTTGCGCGCGTAGAACGCCGGGGTCAGCACCTTGACCAGCACATAAGCGGGCAGCCCGGTGACGAGGATGGCGAGGATGTTGCCCGTCGTCCGCGCGTCGGCGACGCTATACTCGCCGCCCTGGAACAAGGCGCCGATGATCGGCCCCGCCGCGACCACCAGCGCGAGCGTCGCGGGCAGGGTCAGCAGCATCGCGAGGTCGAATGCGCGAGCCTGGACGTCGGCGGCGCCGGCCTCGTCTTTGCGTTCGATCGCCTGGCTGATCGAGGGCAGGATGGCGACCCCGAGCGCGGTGCCGATGATCGACAGCGGCAATTGGTTGAGGCGGTCGGCGTAGCTCAAGTTGGTCAGCGCGCCTTCGCCCAGCCGGGTCGAGAAGTAACCGTAGAACAATTGGCTGATCTGATAGACGCCCGCGGCCGCGGTGGCGGGTAGGATGAGCACGATTAGCTCGCGTACCGCCGGGGTCATCCTTGGCCGCCCGAAATGCAGCTTCACGCCCGCCTGGCGCACCGCGAACCAGCACAGCAGGAATTGCGCGATGCCGCCGGCGAGCACCGCGATTGCCATCGCCTTGACCGTCGCCGCATTGCCCGGCGGCGACACCAGCAGCGCGATGATCAAAGCGATGTTGAGCAGGGCAGGGGCAAACGCCGCGACCGCGAACCGGGTCAGCGAATTGAGCACGCCCGACAGCAAGGCGACCAGGCTGATGAACAGCAGATAAGGGAAGGTCCAGCGCGTCAGCTCGACCGCCAGCTCGAACTTTCCGGGCGTTTCGGCATAGCTCGACGCGACCAGCCACAGCACGCCGGGCATGGCGATCTCGAAGATCACTGTGACCAGAAGCAGCGCCGGCATGAACACCGCGAGGATTTCGTTGGAAAAGGCCTGCGCATCCTCGTGACCGCCCGATTCCAGGCGGCGGCTGAACAGCGGCACGAAGCCCGACGAAAATGCCCCTTCCGCGAACAACCGGCGGAAAATGTTGGGCAGCAGGAAGGCGAGGTTGAAGGCGTCGTTGGCGTGGCTCGCGCCGAGCATCCGGCTGCCGATCATGTCGCGGGCGAAGCCGAGCACGCGGCTGACCATGGTCAGCCCGCCAATCGTGCCGGTCGCCTTGAGCAGGTTCATCGGCTGGGTCCGCCTGGGGTCAAGCGTTGCCCTCGGGTTCCGGCGGCGGGGTTTCGCCATCGCCGTTCGACGATCCGCCGCCATTGGCCGCGCTCGCCGCCTGGGCGGTCTCGAGCTGCGCCATATAGGCCGCGCCGAAGTCGATCGGGTCGAGCAGCAGCGGCGGGAAACCCGCCTGCTGGGTGGCGTCGGCGAGGATCTGGCGGGCGAACGGGAACAGCAGGCGCGGCGCCTCGACCAGCAGGAACGGCGGCAGCGCCTCCTCCGGGATGTTGCGCAGGCCGAACAGCCCGCCGTAGCTCAAATCGACCACGAAATGGACGCCGCTTTCGGAGCGCGCCGACACTTCGACCTTCATCACCACCTCGTGCACCTCGTCGGCGATCTTTTCGACGTTGAGGTTGAACGAGACGTCGAGCTGGGGCTGCTCCTGCCACTGGAAGACCTGTGGCGAGCTTGGACTTTCGACCGACAAGTCCTTGATATACTGCGCCAGCGTCGCCGCCTGCGGCGCGTCGTTCTGGTCGCCCGAGCCGTTGCCCGGGGTGATGGAATCCTGATCGGCCATGGTCGCTTCGCTTTTCGTTTCAGATGGTGTTTCGGATGTGTCCGGACCCGGATCGAACCGGGTGCGTTCGGCTGATTGCGCGCCTAGCAGCGGTCCCGACGGGGTGCAATGCCGCGCGCGTGCGCCGGAGCGCGGCGGACGGGCTTTGAACTCGCGCGCCGTCGCACTATGTTGGGCGCAACTGCCTCGGTGATTGCAACAGGATCGGAATCGCTCGCTTGACCGTCATCATCATCCTCGCTCTGGTCGCGGTGTTCATCGGGCTGCGCCTGTACAGCGTGCTCGGCGAGCGCACCGGGCATGAGCAGCAGCCGATCCTCAAGCCGGCCGATCCCGACGCGGTGGTCGAGCCGCGCCCGCATCCCGCCGCGTTCGCCCCGCCGGCCGGCAACGACCCCGGCGACATGGCCTATCTCCCGACCGCCGGCCCCGGCGTCCGCGCCATCCTCGCCGCCGACCCGGCGTTCGACGTCGGCCGCTTCATCGAGGGCGGCAAGGCGGCCTACCGCATGATCCTCGAGGCCTATTGGAAGGGCGAGCTCGACACGCTGCGCCCGCTGGTCGACGACAATGTCTACCAGACCTTCGCCGACGCCGTCGCCGCGCGCGCCAAGGACGGGCTGGTGCTCGACAACCGGCTGGTAGTGGTCGAGCAGGCGCTGATCGCGGAAGCCGCACTCGAGCGCACCGTCGCCACCGTCACTTTGCGCTTCGAGGCCGACATCGCCGCGGTCACCCGCAATGCCGAGGGCGAAGTGGTCGCCGGCTCGCTCAGCGACGCGGTGCAGACGCGCGACCTGTGGACGTTCCGCCGCGACATCGCCTCGAGCGATCCCAACTGGCTGCTGATCGAGACCGACGAGGAAGAGTGAGGGGCGTAACAAGGGCGCTCGCGCTCGCATCCTTCGCTTTGCTGGCGGCATGCGCGACGCGCCCCGCCGCGCCGCCCGCCCCGCCCCCGCCCGTGACCCCGGTGCCGGTGCCGGTGCCAGTCCCGCCGCCGCCGCCGGCTCCGCCGCCCCCCGCCAACGCCCGCGCCGCCGGCGTTACCGTGGTCGCGCCGCCGCCAATCGATGACGTCATGGCGTCACGCGCGCTGGCCGCGTTCCGCGCCAGCTGCGCCGCGATGCAGCGCCGCCCCGACAAGTCCGGCCTCGCCAATGGCGCCGATTGGGCCGGGGTGTGCGCCGAGGCGCGCAGCGTGCCGGCCGGCGCCGCCGCTACGGCATTCTTCCGCACCCGCTTCGACTGGGTCCGGGTCGGCGCCGGCGAGGCGTTCGCAACCGGCTATTACGAGCCCGAGCTGGCCGGCGCGCGGGTCCGCTCGCCCGGCGCCGAAGTGCCGATCTACCGCACCCCGCCCGACCTCATCCGCTGCACCCGCGCCGACGGCCAGACCGGGCGCGGGCGGATCGACGCCAGCGGCCAGTGCGTGCTCTACTTCACCCGCGCCGAGATCGAGGACGGAGCGCTGGCGGGCAGGGGCCTCGAGCTGGCCTGGGCGGCCGACCCGATCGAATTGTTCTTCCTCCACATCCAGGGCTCGGGCCGCGTCCGCATGGCCGACGGCAGCGTGATGCGGATCGGCTACGATAACCAGAATGGCCGCGAATATGTCGCGATCGGCCGCCGCCTGCGTGAGCGCGGCGTGCTGCCCGAGGGCGGCGCCAAGATGCAGGACATCGTCGCCTGGATGCGCGCCAACCCCGAGGCCGGCCGCGCGCTGATGCGCGAAAACCTGTCGTACATCTTCTTTCGCGAGCTGACCGGCCCGGGTCCGCTCGGCGCGATGGAGGTCGCGGTGACGCCGCGCGTGACGGTCGCCACCGATCCTTTGTTCGTGCCGCTCGGCGCGCCGGTCTTCCTCACCCTCGACCGGCCCGAAGCCAACGGCCTGTGGGTGGCGCAGGACACCGGCGGCGCGATCAAGGGCGCCAACCGCTTCGACACCTTCTGGGGCGCCGGCCCCGACGCGACCCAGATCGCCGGCGGAATGTCCGCGTCGGGACAGGCGCTGATCCTGCTGCCCAAAGGGGTGGCGGCGCGTGCGACCGCTCAGCCCTGACGAAAGCGAATTATGGGCGCGGGTGACCGCAACCATCCGCCCGCTGTCGCGCACGCCGCTCAAGAAAGCCGAGCAATCGCAAGGGGTTGAAGTCAAGTCCGAGCCGCCCGTAGCAGCCACGCAGCCGCGCAAGCTCAAAGGGCCGCCGCCACGCATTGCTGCAAAACCGCCGTCACCGCCGCGCCCCGGCACGACCCTCGACGGCGGCTGGGACCGCCGCCTCAAGGCCGGCAGCATCGAGCCCGACCGCATCCTCGACCTTCACGGCCACGACCTCGACCGCGCCTGGTTCGCCATCGACCGCGCGCTCGAGGCGGCGATAGCGTGCGGAGACCGGGTCCTGTTGCTGATCACCGGCCATGCCCGCGCCGGCGAGCCGCCGGTCGAGCGCGGCCGCATCCGCGCCGCGGTCCACGACTGGCTCGCGGTGTCGCGCCACGCCGGTAAAATCGCCGCGGTGCGCGGGGCCCATCGCCGCCACGGCGGGGGCGGCAGCCTGTACATCATTTTGCGCCGCCGCTGAGCCTTGGCGGAAGGGTCGTTCACTCCACGCTTTCTTAACCGATCCCGTTTAATTGCCGATGCAGGGGCGGGCATGGCCGCCCGGCGGGGTGAAAAACCAACCACCGATGAAAGAAGGCACGGCCCAGAAAATCAGCAACGCGATCCTGTCGGGCGCGGCGGGCTTCGCGTCGTTCATCTTTTCGCTGGCGGCGTTCCTCTACATCACCGAGCTCAACGAGCAGATCCTCGCCTCGCTGATCGCCGGCGCGTTCTGCCTGCTGATCAGCTACATCGCGTCCGAGCGCCCCAACAGCGAGAGCGCGCGGGCCCTCGCCGCGCTCGGCGACCGGCTGATGGCGGTCGAGGACGGCGACCTCGTCTCGCCCGCGCCGGCGTCGGTCCGCCAGGCGATGCCCAAGCTCGCCGCAGCCGTCGATACCCTGTTCGCCGAGGTCCGCGCGTCGATCGACAACGCCCATGCGCTGGGCATGTACGACCCGGTCACCTCGCTTCCCAACCGCCTCCATTTCCGTGCCGAGGCGGACAAATTGCTGGCCGCAGCGCCGCCGGGCTCGCGCTCGGCGATGCTGTTCGTCGATCTCGACCGCTTCAAGATGGTCAACGACAGCCTCGGCCACGCGCGCGGCGACCAATTGCTGATCATGGTCGCCAACCGCCTGCGGGTGGTGGTCACCGCCGAAATGAACGAAGCGCCCCGCCGCCGGCCGTTGCTGGCCCGGCTGGCCGGCGACGAGTTCACCATGTTCTTCCCGCAGATTATTTCGACGCACGAGATCGAGCGGGTTGCCCGCCGCGTTGCTCTGGCGATCTCCGAACCGTTCGAGCTGTACGGCCATAGCGTCGACATCGGCGCCTCGATCGGCGTTTCGATCAGCCCCGACCACGGCACCAGCATCGAAAGCCTGATGCGGTCCGCGGACATCGCCATGTACCGCGCCAAATCGCGCGGCGGCGGCCGCCACTGCCTGTTCAACGATGAACTGGCGGCCGAGCACCAGGACAAGATGGACACCGAGAAGGCGCTCACCGAGGCGGTCCAGCGCGGCGAATTCGTGCTCGCGCTCCAGCCGCAATTGAGCCTGGTCAGCGGCGAGATAGTCGGCGCCGAGGCGCTGCTGCGCTGGAACCACCCGCGCGACGGCCTGCGCCAGCCCGACAGCTTCATCCCCGTGGCCGAACGCACCGGGCTGATCGCCGAGATCGGTGAATGGGTGATCACCGACGTCGCCGCCATGCTCGGCAACTGGCAACGCGCAGGGGTCGCGCGGCGGCTCGCCTTCAACGTCAGCCCGCGCCAGCTCGACCGCGCCGACTTCTTCATTCGCCTGCGCCAATCGTTCGCCGACCATGACGTGCCGTTGTCCCTGATTGAGCTGGAGTTCACCGAAAGCGCCGCGATGGAAGCGAGCGACGCGGTGGTCGCCGAAATCCGTTCGCTGCGCAAAGACGGTGCGATGATCTCGATCGACGATTTCGGCACCGGCTACTCGAACATCGCGCGGCTGCGCACGCTGCCGTTGGACCGCGTCAAGCTCGACCCGTCGCTGATCGCCGAAATCGAGACCTCGGACCAGGCGCGTGTCATCGTCCAGGCGGTCGTGCATCTGATCCGCGGCGTCGGCTGCGAGATCGTCGCCGAGGCTGTCGAAAGCGTCGGCCAGGCCGATATCCTGCGCGCGATGGGGTGCCACACCGTCCAGGGCTTCGTGTTCGCCCAGCCGATGTTCGAAGCCGAATATCTTGCCTGGGTCAGCAATGCGGAGCGCGGCGCGCAGAGTTCGGTGGCCTAGGCCGGCGGCCGCGCGGCCGCGCGCGCTGACGGCTGTTCACTTGGCACCCCCCGCTTTCACGGTTCCGTAAGCACAGTCCGATATGGATGTATTTGGGATCCAACGAGAGTTGTTGCGTAATGGGCAAGATCGGTTTCTGGCAGAGCGGAAAAGCCGCACCGGTCGATCGTGACAATGAGTTCGATCGCACTCCGCCGGAGCACGTGCGGGAGTTCGCCAATTGGCCTGTTTCAGGCGCATCGCTGAACCCGCTGGAAGCGTCGCTGATCTTGAAGGCCTATGAGGATTCGGGCCAGGGCTGGTTCTGGGCGACCGACAAGGACGGCCGCCTGACCTATCTGACCACGCGGATCGCGCCGGTGCTGGCGGCGCAACCCGCCAGGCTTATCGGCACCCCGTTCGCCGACCTCTTCCTCAAGGGAGACGAAGGCTTCGGGGCCGGTCGCAACCTGCCGTTCATGCTGACCCGGCAGTCCAAGTTCGAAAACATCGTGGTGCGCGCCACGGACTCGCCGGACACCCATTTGTGGTCGGTTTCGGGGACCCCGCAGTACGACGCCCATGGTCAGTTCGCCGGCTTCCGCGGCAACGGCGTCGACATCACCGAGCAGCGCAAGTCGTCCGAGCATACCTCGCGGCTGGCAATGTACGATTCGTTGACCGGCCTGCCCAACCGGTTGCGCGCGGCCCAAGTGCTCGACGCCGAGTTGAAGCGGCTCAAGATCCACAAGCGGCCATGCGCCGTGCTGATGCTTGATCTCGATCGCTTCAAGCAGGTCAACGACACGCTGGGCCATCCTGCCGGCGACGCCCTGCTGACGCAGGTTGCCGACCGGCTGTTGAGGATCGTCGGCGACAAGGAGCGCATCTTCCGCCTCGGCGGCGACGAATTCCAGGTGATCTTGCGCAACGGCGACGACCGCGAGGCAATCCACGAGCTTGGGACCCGGATCATCACCAGCCTGTCGCAGCCTTACTCGGTTGAAGGCAGCCGCTGCATCATCGGTGCGTCGATCGGCGTTGCGGTCAGCCCCGCCGAGGGATGCAGCAGCGACGATCTCATCCGCAACGCGGACCTCGCGCTGTACGCGGCCAAGGACAGCGGTCGGGGATGCGTCAGCTTTTACTCGAGCGAACTGCTGCAGGATGCGGAAGACCGCCGGGCCCTCGAGGATGACCTCCGCGATGCCCTCGCCAAGGGCGAGATGCACGTTTTTTACCAGCCGATCGTCAACGCCCGAACCAACCTCACAACGGGTGTGGAAGCTCTCGTCCGATGGCATCACCCCGACCGCGGGTCGATTTCACCGGCGGTGTTCATTCCGATTGCCGAAGAAGCGAATCTGATCGGCGCGCTCGGCGAGTGGGTGTTGCGCAAGGCGTGTGAAGATGCCGCGACCTGGCCCGGCACCATGACGGTCGCGGTCAATGTCTCGCCGATGCAGTTTGCCAACGGCTCCTTGCCGGCGATCGTGACCTCGGCACTGGCGTCGGCCGGGCTGACTCCCGACCGTCTCGAACTGGAAATCACCGAAGGTGTGTTTCTGAGCGACGGCGCTGCGGCCGATACTGTGTTCACCGAGCTAAAGCAGATCGGCGTTCGGCTTGCGCTCGACGATTTCGGGACGGGCTATTCGTCCCTCGGCTACCTCAGGACGGCGCCGTTCGACAAGATCAAGATCGACCAGAGCTTCGTCCGCGCCGCGACCCTGCCGGAATCCCGCAACAGCGCGATCATCGCGGCAATCGTTGCGTTGGCCGACGCATTGGGCATGGAAACGACCGCCGAAGGGATCGAGTCCCACGACCAGCTCGACCTCATCCAGCGACTGCGGGTCAGCCACGTCCAGGGCTTCATCTACAGCCCTGCCATCGCCTCCGACGAGCTGATTGAGCGGCTCGCCAGCGGCGAATGGGTGATCTCGCCGTCCGGCCCGGCCCAACAGCGCAGCGAGCGGCTTTCGCTCTACCGCAAGGTCCGCGCGATCTTCGGCAACCATTACCGCTACGTCCTGATCCGCAATCTTTCCGAAACCGGCGCCTTGGTGGAAGGCCTCGACGACGTTCCGTGCGAAAGCCATTTGATCATCGATTTTGGAGAAGGCCACCTGGTCTTTGCCCGCATCGTGCGCTCGCGCAATCATCAGCAAGGCATCGTTTTCGAACAGCGCCTGGTCAGCGATGGCCGGGGGGGATTGCTCACGCCCAACCCGGTTTCTCCTTACACGCTGCAAAAAGCGGGATTGCCTCAGCTGGGCGCGGCTGACGCGCCGCAGGCTCCTCCGCCCGACAATGCGGCGCTGATGGAATCCCTTCGCGCGAAACTCGGCATCGCCGCGCCGGACCCCGCTGAATCCGGTGCAGAACCGCCAGCTGGCGGCCGGCAGCCGGCGGCAGCTTCGCCCGAGGACGAGACCGCGCCAACCCTCGCCACATTGGCCGCACAATACCTCGATGGGATCTCCGACGCGGACCAGCGGGCTGGTGACTTGCAACTTGTGAAGAAACACATCCTGCCCAAGTTCGGTCACCTGCGCCCGGACGACATTGCGCCAACGGCGATTACGCAATGGCTGGCCGCCGAGCGGGCCGAACAGGACCTTGCTCCATCGGCGCTCAGCCGGCTGCAGGGCATCATGGGCCAGTTGATGGGCTCGGCACAGGGCGAGCCAGGCGATAGCCTCGCCAACTGGACCAGCCAGCCGAGCCGCGACCTTCACGAACGACCGTTGACCAGCGACGAGATTTGCCAGCTTCAGGAGGCCGCCGAAGCAAGCGCCAACCCGCAGCTCAAGTTTATCGTCGCCTTGCTGATCCTGACCGGCGTCCGGCAACGCGATCTGCTCGAGGCGCGCTGGGATCAGCTCGACCTCGAACAACGCATTTGGGTCATTCCGTCGCCCAAGGCGGGCAAGGACCGGCGGGTCCAGCTGTCGCAGGAAGCCATGGACGTCATCGGCAAACTACCGCGGTGGGAGGATTGCCCTTACCTCATCGTCAACCCGGCGACGCACAAGCCATACCGGTCGTTCTCGACCAGCTGGGACACCGCGAGGGTTAAGGCCGGCCTCGATGACGTCGAAATCGACGATCTGCGCTTCTGCAACGTCGAGAGTTACAAGCACTCGTTCAACATGGCCAAAGAGATGAAGACCATCGTCAAGAAGTTCACTCAACCGAACAACTGAGCCAGCAACGGCAGGCGGCAGCGTTCCACCGTCACCGCCATCGGGCTGCTAGCCCAGCACCTTCGCCACCACCCGCTCATAGATCCGCGACAAAGCGTGGATGTCTTCGACCGCGGCGCTTTCGTCGACCTTGTGCATGGTCGCGTTGGGCAGGCCGAAATCGACCACCGGGCACAAGGCGATGAGGAAGCGGCCGTCTGAGGTGCCGCCGCTGGTCGACAGCTCGGGTTTGCGGCCGGTTTCCTCCTCGATCGCCTCTACCACCACGTCGAATAGCCTGCCCGGCGGCGTCAAAAACGCCTCGCCCGAGATTCTCGCGGTGACCTTGGCGCCGGGCGCCTCGCGCGCCGCGACCTCCTCGACCATCGCCACCAGGTCGGCGCCGCGCTGCAGATTGTTGAAGCGGATGTTGAGCTGCGCGGTGCCAGTGCCGGGAATGACGTTGCTGGCGTGGGTCGGGGTCGAGATCGCGGTGAATTCGAGGTTGGACGGCGGGAAGGCGTCGGTGCCGTCATCGAGGTGGATCGCATCGAGCGCCGCGACCACCCGCGCCAACGGCGGGATCGGATTGTCGGCGCGGTGCGGGTAGGCGACGTGGCCTTGGGTGCCGGGCACCTCGATCCACATGTTGACCGAGCCTCGGCGACCGATCTTGACGGTGTCGCCGAGCACCTCGTTCGAGGTCGGCTCGCCGATCAGGATCATGTCGGGCCGGATGCCCTTGTCATTGAGCCAGTCGATGATGCGCGGCGTGCCGAAGGTGGCATAGCCTTCCTCGTCGCCGGTGATCAGCAGCGAGGCAGTGCCCTGTTTCTGCTCGGCCCGCGACAGTGCCGCGACATAAGCCGCGATGGCGCCCTTCATGTCGTTGGCGCCGCGCCCGACCAGCCGGCCGTCCTCGATCCGCGCCGAAAAAGCATTGCCGCTCCACCCGTCGCCGGGCGGCACGACATCGAGATGCCCGGCAAACCCGAAGTGCGGCGCGCCCTCGCCGCGGATCGCGACCATGTTCTCGGTCGGCCCGTCAGGTGCCTCGCCCAGAGTAAACCGATGGACGGTAAAGCCGAGCGGCGTGAGCGCGTCCTCGAGCACGTCGAACACTGGCCCCTGCGCGGGGGTGATGCTGGGGCAGTTGATTAGGGCGCTGGCAAGCGCGATGGGGTCGATCGACATGGGTCTCGCCTAGCAAAGGAAATGTGGAGTTGCACCATGCCCAAGATTGACCTGGCGGCGATTGAGCAGACCAACCGCACCGGCTACCCGCCGCCGTTCAACCTGCCGGTCGCCGGTCGCCACCAGCGCCGCCTTGCCCCCGCCACCGGCCTCACCGACTTCGGCGTCAGCGAGGTCACGCTCGAGCCCGGCGCCTGGTCGAGCCAGCGCCACTGGCACGACGGCGAGGACGAGTTCGTGGTGATGCTCGAAGGTGAGGCGGTGCTGGTCGAGAACGACGGCCGCGTGACGCTGCGCGCCGGCGACATGGCCGCCTGGCCCAAGGGCTCGACCAACGGCCACCATTTGATCAACGAAAGCGAGGCGCCGTGCCGCTTCCTCGCGTTCGGCGGCGGCACCAACATCGGCGGCGGCTACAGCGACATCGACATGCGCTTCACCCCCGAAGGCATCTACACCCACAAAGACGGCACGCCTTATCCTCCCTCGCTTTAGCGGGGGAGGTGGCAGCCGCAGGCTGACGGAGGGGGACTTTTCGAGCTTCGACCCGAAAAACTAAGCCGCATTCTCATATTGCTCGATGACCCACGGCTCGTCCTGGGCGGCGTCGATCCACGCCGCAACATGGGGGTGGCCCAGCACCGCCTTGACGTACAGCGCGGCGAATGGCGGCACCGGCACGCCGTAGGTGATGAAGCGCGTCACCACCGGGGCGAACGTCATGTCCGCCGCGCTCCAGGTGCCGAACAGGAAATCGCCGCCGCTGCCGAAGCGCGCGCGGGCCTGCGCCCATAATTGCATGATGCGGTCGATTTCCTCGCGCACCTCGTCGCTGAGTTCCTTGGGCGGAAAGCTCTTGCGCACATTCATCGGCAACTCGCGCCGGAGGTTGGCAAAACCCGAGTGCATCTCGGCCGCCATCGAACGCGCCATGCCGCGCGCCGCGTCGTCCGCGGGCCAATACTTTTCGCGCCCCACGCGGTCGGCGAGGAATTCGATGATGGCGAGGCTGTCCCACACCACGCAGTCCCCGTCCCACAGGATCGGCACCTTGCCCAGCGACGGCGCAAACTCGTCGCCCTGGCGCCGCTCGTCCCACTCGGCGTCGAACAACGGCACCACGAATTCCTCGAACTCTTCGCCCGACGCTTTCAGCGCCAGCCAGCCACGCATCGACCAGCTCGAGTAAGCGCGGTTGCCGATGATCAGCTTGAGCAAGGTTCGAACTCCTAGGTGGTCGCGGCGTCGAGCACCGCCGTCCGCAACTCCGCGATCCCGTCGCCGGTTTCGCTCGAGGTGGTGAAGATCGTCGGATGCGCAGCGGGATGCTTGGCGGCGTCCACCGCGGTCGCCGCGAGCACCTCGGCCAGCACGGTTGGCTTGATCTTGTCGGCCTTGGTCAGCACCAAATGATAGCTGACCGCCGCGGCGTCGAGCATCGCCATCACCTCCTCGTCGACCGGCTTCAGCCCGTGGCGCGAATCAATCAGCACCAGCGCGCGTTTCAACACCTGCCGCCCGCGCAGATAGTCGTTGACGAGGAAGCGCCAGCGCTTGACCAGGTCCTTGGGCGCGTCGGCGAAGCCATAGCCCGGCATGTCCACCAGGCGGATCTTCGCCGGCCGCCCGACGTCGAAGAAATTGAGCTCCTGCGTCCGCCCCGGCGTGTTCGAGGTGCGCGCCAGCGCCTTGCGGTTGGTCAGCGCGTTGAGCAGCGTGCTCTTGCCAACGTTGGAGCGCCCGGCGAACGCGATCTCGGGCAGCGTCGGGTCGGGCAGGAACTTCAATTCGGGCGCCGACTTCAGAAACTCGATCGGCCCCGCGAACAATTTCCGCGCGCGCTCCTGCACGCTGTCCGCCGCGGCCCTCACGTCTTGACCGGGTGGGTGTCGCTGAGGTGCAGCCCGAAGCGGCGGTACAGCCACCATTGCTGGGCGATGGTCAGGATATTGCTCGTCACCCAGTACAATTGCAGCCCGCTGGCGAACGGCGCCATGACGAACATCAGCACCCACGGCATGATCGCGAAGATCTGCTGCTGCATCGGGTCCATCTGCTGCGGGTTCAACTTGAACTGCATCCACATCGTGATGCCGAGCAGGATCGGCAGCACGCCGATGGCGAGGAAGCCGGGCGGAGTGAAGTCGAGCAGCCCGAACAGGTTGAGCGGGGTCAGCGGATCGGGCGCGGACAAGTCCTTGATCCACAACGCGAACGGCTGGTGGCGCATTTCGACCGCCACCATCAGCACCTTGTACAGCGCATAGAAGATCGGGATCTGGAGCAGGATCGGCAGGCAGCCCGCGGCGGGATTGATCTTCTCGGTCTGGTAGAGCTTGAGGATTTCCTGCTGCTGGCGCGCCTTGTCGTCCTTGTAGCGCTCCTGCACCGCCTTCAGCTTGGGCTGGATCTTGCGCATCGCGGCCATCGACTGGAACTGCTTCTGCGCGATCGGGAACATCAGCAGCCGCACGATGAACGTCAGGCAGATGATCGCCACGCCGAAATTGCCAGTGGTCTTGAACAGCCAGTTGAGCAGGTCGAAAATCGGCCGCATGAACCATTCGAACCAGCCCCAGTCGATCGCCTTCGACAGCTTGGGGATGCCCGCCGCTTCGTAGCGGTCGAGCAGTTTCTTCTCCTTGGCGCCGGCGAACAAGCGCACTTCGCTCGATACCGCGGTGCCCGGCGCGACGATGATCGGGGCGCCGGCGTAATCGGCCTGGTAGGCGCCGCCCGGCGCGCGGCGGAAGCTGGCGGCGATCGACGCGCCCGGCGCCGGGGCCAGAGCGGTCAGCCAGTATTTCTCGGTGAAGCCGAGCCACCCGCCGCGGCTGTCGAAACGCTGGCCGGATGCGCCCGCCTCGTCGAGGTCGTCCCAGTCGACATCATAATTGGCCGCGCCGTTGAAATAGGCCATCGGCCCGACATGCATCGTCCAGCCGTCGGGGTCTTCGGATTGCGCCGCCCGGCTGACCAGCCCGTACGGCCGCACCGCGATGGTGTTCGCACTGGTGTTGGCGACCCGCTGGCGCACCGTGAACAGGTAATTGTCGTCGACCGACACGATCAGCTCGAAGCGCTGGCCGGTCGGGCTCGCCCAGCCCAGCGTGACCGGACGCTGCGGCGTCAGCACCGGCGCGCTGGCGGTCCACACAGCGTCGGCCGGGGGCGCCGCAACGCCGCCTTGCCCGCTCCACCCGAAACTGGCGAAATAGGCGCCGCGCGCGCCGGCCGGCGACAGCAGCCGCACCGCCGGCGAGTTGTCAGCGATCTCCTGCCGCTCGCGCACCAGCACGAGATCGTCGAGCCGCGCGCCGCGCAGGTTGATCGAGCCCTTGAGGCTCGGCGTGTCGATCCGCACCCGCGGGCCTTCGCCGAGCACCTGGGCGCGGGTGCGCAGCGCGGCCGGCCCGGCCGGCGTTACTGTGGCGCCCGGGGCGGTATCTGCTGTGGTCGGCGGCAGCGGCCCGGACTGCCCATTGTCGGCCGTCGCCGCCGTCGGCGGGGGGGCGGGCAGGAAATATTCGGAGACATAGCTCCAGCCGAGCAGCACCATCGCGCTGAGCACGACGGCGAGGATCATGTTGCGGGTGTCGTTCAACTGCTGAGGATCCTCGTCATGGTACCGGGTCGGGGCCGTGGCCGCCCCACGGGTGGCAGCGCAGGATGCGCTTCAAGGCAAGCCAGCCCCCGCGCGCCGCGCCATAGCGTTGAAGTGCGGTGATCGCATAGGCCGAACAGCTCGGCTGGTAGCGGCAGCTCGGCGGCAGCACCTTGGACGGCCCCCGCTGCCACGCCCGAGCGACCCAGATCATCCCCTTGGCGATCATCGCGCGAGTTTCTGCAAGGCGCCGGCCAGCTCGCCGCGCAACATCGAAAAATCGCGCTCGATGCCGCCCGCGCGGCCGATCAGGACATGGTCGGCCCCCGACATCCCGCCCGCGGGGAGCAACTCCCGGGCGAGTGCGCGCAAGCGCCGTTTCATGCGGTTGCGGACAACCGCGCCGCCGATCTTCTTGGTCACGGTGAAACCGATGCGCTTGGTTGCATCTCCGTCGCCGCGGTCGCGGACGAGCAGGACGAAACCGGGGGTAGCCGCTCGCCTGCCGCGGTTGGCGGCGAGGAAGTCGGCGCGCTTGCGCAGGATGACTAGGCGCTGAGCTTCTTGCGGCCCTGCGCGCGGCGCGCGTTCAAGACCTTGCGTCCGCCGACCGTCGCCATGCGGTGGCGGAACCCGTGCCGCCGCTTGCGGACCAGATTGCTCGGCTGGAAGGTGCGCTTCATCGCTCATTGCCCTAGTTGATCAAAGAAAAAGGGCCGCCGTCGAGGCAGCCGCTGTCGAGCGCGCCGATAAGCGAGGGGCCGCGCAAAGTCAATTGCGCGGAGCGGCCGGATCGGCGCGGCCTTCGCGCTCGGCCCAGGTCTCCGGCGACTTGGCCGGCGGGTCGGGAATGGCCGCCTCGACAGGGCCTTGCGTGACCTCTTCGGTGGTCGGCGGGAGGGCCGCGTCGGCGCGTTCCTTGCGCAGCGCCTCGCGCCGCTTGGCGCTCGACCGCCGCAGCCCCCAATCGACCCAGCGCCCGGCCTTGGGCTGCCAGCGCTTGAATTTGACGTAGTGCCGCTTGGCCCACATGCTGGTCTTGAGGACCATCGCCAGCCCCAGCGCGAACACCAGGATTCCGCCCGGGCCGGGGACCACGCCGGCCAACGGCGACAGCAGCATCAGCACCAGGCCGACCGCGAAAATCGACCATTCGACCACCGGATGATCGATGAACCGGTCCCACTGCTCGCGCGTGTACATGGCGGCAGATGTGGTTGCTTGGCGCCGCCAACGCAAGTTTGCTTGCCGCGCCCCGATGCGAGGCCTAGCGTCGAGGCGCCGAGCTAGGGGGCCGCTTGCCGCTCCGTTCTGAAGGCCGCTGTATCGCCGCCCCTCGCGGCCACCAATGACCGCGATCATCGCCACCGTCGCCTACCTCGGGCTCGAGGCACGCGCGGTCGAGGTCCAGGTCCAGCTGTCGTCGGGCCTGCCGATGTTCATCATCGTCGGCCTGCCCGACAAGGCCGTCGCCGAGAGCCGCGAGCGGGTCCGTGCCGCGCTCGCCGCGATCGGCCTCGCGCTCCCGCCTAAGCGCATCACGGTCAACCTGTCGCCCGCCGATTTGCCCAAGGAAGGATCGCATTTCGACCTGCCGATCGCGCTCGGCGTGCTGGTCGCGATCGGCGCCGCCGATGCCGAGTCGCTGGCCCACTATGTCGCGGTCGGCGAGCTCAGCCTCGACGGCCGCATCGCCCCATCGCCCGGCGTCTTGCTCGCCGCGCTCCACGCCTCGGCCGCCGATCTCGGTCTGATCTGCCCCGCCATCCAGGGCAGCGAGGCGGCGTGGGCGGGCTCGCTCGAAGTAGTCGCCGCGCCCGACCTGCTCGCGCTGCTCGCGCATTTGAAGGGCTCGGCGCTGCTGGCGCCTCCCGCCGATGCCGAAATCGAGCCCCCCGAAGGCGGCCCCGACCTCGCCCAGGTCAAGGGCCAGGAAGTCGCCAAGCGCGCGCTGGAGATCGCCGCGGCGGGTGGCCACAATCTGCTGATGAGCGGGCCGCCCGGCGCGGGCAAATCGTTGCTCGCCGCCTGCTTGCCCGGCATCCTCCCGCCGCTCGAGCCCGCCGAAGCGCTCGAAGTGTCGATGGTCGCCTCGGTCGCGGGCGAGCTGACCGGCGGCCGCATCCGCCGCCGCCGCCCGTTCCGCTCGCCCCACCACTCGGCGTCAATGCCGGCGCTGGTTGGCGGCGGCTTGCGCGTTCGCCCCGGCGAGATCAGCCTCGCCCATCTCGGCGTGCTGTTCCTCGACGAGCTTCCCGAGTTCCAGCGCGCGGTGCTCGATTCGCTGCGCCAGCCGCTCGAGACCGGCAGCGTCAGCGTCGCGCGCGCCAACACCCACGTCACCTTCCCCGCGCGGGTACAGCTTGTCGCCGCGATGAACCCGTGCCGCTGCGGCCACCTCGGTGATCCCGCCCAGGCGTGCAGCCGCGCCCCGCGCTGCGCCGCCGATTACCAGGCCAAGGTGTCGGGCCCGTTCCTCGACCGCATCGACCTCCACGTCGAAGTCGCCAGCGTCAGCGCCGCCGATCTCACGCTCCCGCCGCCGTGCGAGGGCAGTGCCGAGGTCGCGTCGCGCGTCGCCGCCGCGCGCAATGTCCAGTCGCGCCGCTTCAACGGCTCGGGCGCGCGCACCAATGCCGAGGCCGACGGTGAGTTGCTCGACCGCGTCGCCACCCCCGACGATCCGGGGCGCAAGCTGCTCGCCGATGCCGCCGCGGCGATGCGGTTGTCGGCGCGCGGCTTCCACCGCGTGATGCGTGTCGCCCGCACCATCGCCGATCTGGCGGGCAGCGACGGCGTCGGCCGCATCCACATCGCCGAGGCGCTCAGCTACCGCAGGCAGCCGCCCCGCAATTGATTGCTGCCGAAATCTTCCCTAGCTAGCCTTTGTCGCAGGGCCCCTGTGGCGGAATGGTAGACGCGCTCGACTCAAAATCGAGTTCTGCAAGGAGTGTCCGTTCGAGTCGGACCAGGGGCACCAATCTCTCACTTTTCCGGCGCGTCGAGCAGGTCGCGGATGCGCTTGGCCAGCTCGGCGTAGGTGAACGGCTTCGACAACAGCTCGACCCCCGGGTCGAGCCGCCCGTGGTGGACGATCGCATTGCGCGCATAGCCGGTGGTGAACAGCACCTTGAGCCGAGGCCGCAGCTGGCGCGCGCGATCGGCGAGCACCGCACCGGTGATCCCCGGCAGGACGACATCGGTGAACAGCAGGTGGACCGGCGCTTGCTCCGGCCCCAGCAACGCCAGCGCCGCCTCGCCGTCGCCCGCCTCGAGCACCTCATAACCGAGCTCGCGCAGGGATTCGGCGGAAAAGGCGCGGACGTCGTCGTCGTCCTCGCACAGCAGGATCGTCTCGCTGCGGTCGCCGGCCGGCGCCGCGGCGCGCGCCGGCTCGGCCTCGGCGGTCTCGGCGCCGTGGTGGCGCGGCAGATAGATTTTGACCGTCGTGCCCTGGCCCGGCTCGGAATAGATTTTGAGGTGCCCGCCCGATTGCTTGACGAAGCCGTAGACCATGCTCAGCCCGAGCCCGGTGCCCTTGCCGACGTCCTTGGTGGTGAAGAACGGCTCGACAGCGCGCTCGGCGGTTGCCGGGTCCATCCCCGATCCGGTGTCGGACACGCAGATCACGACATATTGGCCGGGGGCGACGCCCGCGTGGCGCTCGGCATAGTCGCGGTCGAGATGGGTGTTGGCGGTCTCGACGGTCAATTTGCCCCCGCCCGGCATGGCATCGCGCGAATTGACCGCGAGGTTGAGCAAGGCGGTCTCGAGCTGGTTGGGATCGGCCTCGACCCGCCATAGCCCCGAGGCGAGCACGGTCTCCACCGCATAGGTCTCGCCGAGCGTGCGATGGACCATCTCCGACATCCCCGACACCAGTTTGTTGGGATCGAGCACCTTGGGCGTGAGCGGCTGGCGGCGGGCGAAAGCGAGTAGCCGCTGGGTCAGCACCGCGGCGCGATCAGTGCCTTTCATGGCATTCTCGATCGAGCGCTGCAGCCGTGCCGACTCGGCGGGTAGCGTGCGGCGCAGGATGTCGAGGTTGCCGGCGATGATCTGCAGCAGATTGTTGAAATCGTGCGCGATGCCGCCGGTCAATTGCCCGATGGTTTCCATTTTCTGCGCCTGGCGCAGCGCGTCCTCGGCCTGGGTGCGCCGCTCGACCTCCTCGCTGACCCGCAATTCGAGCGTTTCGTTGAGCCGCTTGAGCGCCTCTTCCGCGGCGACCTGCTCGCTGACGTCGATGTTGGTGCCGAACCAGCGCAAGATCTTGCCGTGCTCGTCGCGGACCGGGACGACGCGTGTCAGGAACGGCCGGAACAGGCCATCAGCGCGGCGCAGCGGGAAGGTCATCTCGAACGGCTCACCGCTCGCCAGCGAGCGGCTCCAGCGCTCGACTACCAGCGGTAGCACGGCGGGGTCGTGCACCGACTCCCACCCCCAGCCTTCCTGCGTTTCCGCCGAGGTGCCGGTGTAATCGTACCAGCGGCGGTTGTACCAAAATATGTTGCCGTCGGCGTAGGCCATCCACGCCAGCGCCGGGATATTGTCGGCCAGCGTGTAAAATTCCTCGCCCTTGACCCGCAGCGCCTCCTCGAACTCGCGGCGCTCGTCGATATCGAGCACCGACCCGACGTAGCCGAGATACTCGCCGTCCGGCCCGAACCGCGGGCTCGCCGCGTCGATCGCCCAGCGGTACGCGCCGTCGGCGCGGCGCAGGCGGTACTCGTGGCGGAACTCGACATGGTCGCGGTTGGCGGCGACGAACACCGCGCCCGATTCCTCGCGGTCCGCGGGGTGCACCGCCTCGAGCCAGCCGAACCCCTCGGCCTCGCCCGGCGACTGGCCGGTGAACTCGTACCAGCGCTGGTTCAAATAGGTGCAATAGCCGTCGGGCGCGGTCACCCACATCATCACCGGCGCATTGTCGGCCATGTTGCGGAACCGCGTCTCGCTCTCGCGCAGCCTTTGCTCGGCGGCGAACCGTGCGCTGTCGTCGCGCAAGGTGAGGATCGCGCCGATCTGCGCCCCGTCCTTGAGCAATGGCCGCGCGCTGCCGATCGCCAGCACTTCGCTGCCGTCGGGCCGGCGGATGCGCCAGTGCGCGTCCTCGACCGTCTCGCCGCCGCGTACCGCGCGCGCCAGCGGCAAGTGCTCGAACGGGTAGGGCTCGCCGTCGGTCGTCAGCAAATGGTAGGTGGCGCTGTAGTCGTCGGGCGCTACATCGAGCGTCTTGACCCCGTGGATGCGCTCGGCGGCCTGGTTGACGAACAGCAACCGGCCGTCCGCGCCGGCGACGATTACGCCCTCCGACAATTGGTTGAGAATCTCCGCCCGGTCGAACGCGAAATGCTTGATCTCGTCGTCGGTGAGGGCGGTGACCGAGTCCTGCGAAGTTACACCGGTCATCACTTGCCCTTGGCAGCAGCACTGGCGCGCGGCTTTGCCCCAGGTTCAACCGCTTGTCACCCGGGACTTTAGCCGTGCTATCAAGCCTCTGGCGGCGGCAATCGTCTAGCCGCCGCGACCTGGCCTCGATATGGTGCCACCATGGATGCCCGCACGAGCAAGCAGAAGCACAGCGAGACCGGCGACGAAGCGCGTCAACTCGCCGAGGGCATCACCGTCAAGCGCGACCGGCTGCTCGCCTCGCTGACCCTGATCGCCGGCGTCGGGCTGGTCATCGCGCTGCCCTTCGCGCTGCGCGCCGGGGCCGAGTTCTTCCTTCCGGTCACCGCCGCTTTGGTGATCGCGATTGCTTTGGTGCCGATGCTCGAATGGTTCGAGCGGCGCGGGGTCACGCCCAAGATCGCCGCCGCGCTGTGCGTCGTGATCTTCCTGTTCATCGCCTTGTTCGCGATCGGCTCGATCGTGCTTCCGGCGATCGACTGGATCGCGCTCATCCCGCAGCGCATCGACCGCGTGCGCGCGGCGTTCGATCCTGTGCTCGACATGTATAATACGCTCGAGAAATTCATCAACCGCACCGTCTCGCAAATCCAGTCGGCGCCGACCCCCGGCCGCACGGTGCGCATCGAGACTCCCAATTCGATGCTCGGGCTGATCACCGCCTCGGCGCCGCACGCGATCATCCAATTGTTCTTCGCGCTGCTGGTGATCTTCTTTTTCCTCGCCGGCTGGACCAGCATGCGCAAGCAGACCATCGTCAGCCGCGGCAGCTTCGAGGGCGCGCTGACCACCGCCCGCGTGATCCAGCAGGTGGTCGATGCGACCTCGACCTACATCGCCACCATCACCGTCATCAACGTCATCTTGGGCGCGCTGACCGCGCTGATCCTGTGGCAGCTCGGCATGACCTCGCCGCTGATGTGGGGCGGGATCGTCGCGGTCTTGAACTACATCCCCTACCTCGGGCCGATCGCCTCGGCGCTGCTATTGTTCTTCGGCGGCTTGATGGTGTTTCCCGACGCCTGGTCGGCGCTGCTCCCGCCGGCGATCTTCGTCGGGCTCCACATGATCGAGGCCAATGTCATCACCCCGATGATCGTCGGCAAGAAGCTGACCATCAACCCGCTCGCCATCCTGATTGCCCTGAGCTTCTGGTCGTGGGTGTGGGGGACCACCGGGGCGCTGCTCGCGGTGCCGCTGCTGATCATCATGAAAAGCGTTTTCTCCGCCGCCGGCACCCCCGACATCGCCGGTTTCCTGTTCGAGGACGGCACGCTGACCCATGTCGGCGAGGACGATGACAAGGACGAGGGAGGAGCTGCCCGGCGGGGCGACAGCCGAGTTGACAGTGCAGAGGGCGTCACCTAATCGCCGCGCCACCCCGTGCGGGTGTAGCTCAGTTGGTTAGAGCGCCGGCCTGTCACGCCGGAGGTCGCGGGTTCGAGCCCCGTCACTCGCGCCATTTTCCCTTGCTGGACAATGCGCTAAAGGTGCGCCGATGAGCGCCGACCGCTCCGCGTTCGTGATTTTGGGGCTTGAGCCGGGGGCCGAGCCGGCGGCGATCGAGGCTGCTTACAAAAAGCTCATCAAGCGCTTCCATCCCGACCGCAAGGGCGGCAGCGCCAAGCGCGCGGCCGAGATCAACCGCGCTTATTCCGAACTGCGCAACCGCCCCGCGCCCGAGCTCGAGCGCGATCGCGGCGACGAGCTGTCCCAAGCGATCTACGAGCGCGACGCAGCGATTCGCGCCAGCCGCAGGGCGAAGCCGCGGCCGCGCAGCTGGTGGCCGGTCTTGCTGGTTGCGCTGGCGGTTGCCGCGCTGGTCGACCGCCGCACCGTCGCCGACCTCACCGCCGCCGTCTCCGATCGCATGGGCCGCGTCCTCGACCAGCCCGATTTCGGCCGCGGGGGAGGCGCACAGGCAACCGCCGCGGCCGATCTCGACGCGCCGGTCGACGCGTCGATCATCGCCGCGGCAGTCATCTCCGCCCAGCAATTGGTGGCCGCCGGCGACCGCGACGCACTGGCCGAGCGGAGCCGCCGCTGCCACTTCCAGATGCGCGAGCAGCCGAGCCTGGAGCGGCTCGACCGCTGCGCCGCATTCGAGGATGCCGTGGCGATGCTCCAGGGAAGCGACCTGGTGCGCGATGACGGACATTTCAGGGCGTCGGCGGTGACCGCGCGGCAAATGAACGCGGCACGGCTGCTGAGCGACGATTATTTGGCGATCGAGGCCCGCCTCGACCAGATTCGCGGCAGGGTGTGGCTAATGCTGTCACCGACCGCGCGCGAAGCCGGCATCCTGCTCGATCCGCAGTAAGCGGCGATAGCGGCTAGACCGTGCGCAACCCGCGCTTGGGGCGCCGTGCCGCCTGGCGGCGGTCGAGCGTGGCGCCGATCGCCCTGCACCGCATCAACGCCACCTTGCCGTTCTGGGAAAAGCTCTTGCGCCAGCGCAGCAGGCCGAGCAGGCCGCGGCGCTGCTGGTGGGCGTGGGGGCCGATCGCGCGGCCCAGTTTCTCGGCCTCGGACATCGCCTGGGCAAGCGCGGCGGGCATCGCCATGTCGCGCACCGTCAAAGGCGCGCGCCCCTCCCACGCGATCCCGCGCAGGATTTCCTGCGCGACCAATACGCGCGCCAAAGTCGGGTCGGTCGGCGCCGCCTCGGCGCGGGTCAGCGCGGCACGCAGCTTGGCCGGGTGGGCCGGGTCGAGCGCGTGGAGCGCTTTGACCAGGATGCGGTATTGGCGGTCGACCTCGATACGCTCGGCCGGCGTGAACCCGCTCACTGGCCCGATGCACCGCCAGCGTCGCCGACGCTGTACGAGGTCGCGGGGCGTCCCAGCGGCTGCTCGTGCCCCGACGTCTCCGCTCCGGTCAGCGACCAGCGCAGGTTCTGCGACGCCGCGACCTTTTCGACATAGGGCTGGCGCGGCGCTTCCTCGACAGCCTTGCGCGCCGCGAGGTTGAAGCGGATCGCAACCCTCTGTTCCTCGTCGCCGCTGGCGGCGAGGGCCTCGGCGCCGGGGATTTCGGCGATCGCTTCGGCTTCGTCCGAGCGTTCGGCGAGCGCGGCCGCGGCGCGCAGGGCGTCGCTGTCGGGCTCGGCCTGGGCATAACGCTGGGCAAATGCCGGCGGGCGGCCCCAGCCGCCGCTCCAGCGGTAGAAGATGTGCGCGCCGGAAATCGCGTTCTTGACCAGGCTCGAGGCCCAGTAGGGCACGACATAATTGGCGTGATAATGGGTCGCCGTGCCGACCGGCGCGTGGACCTTGCCGGCGAGCGCCGCCTCGGCCACCTGGCGTGCGCGGGCCCAGCCGGCGGCGCTCGGGCGGCGCATCAGCGAACCGTCGCAGGTGAAGGTGAACTGGCAGCCGGTGGCGCGCGTCGAGCCCTGGTAGACCACCCCGCACACGCTGGCCGGGAAGGCCGGGTGGCGGACCCGGTTGAGGACCACCTGGGCGACCGCTTTCTGGCCGTCGGCGCTTTCGTTGCCGGCCTCGTAATAGACCGCGCTGGTCAGGCATTCGGTGGCACGGGCGCGGGCGGCGGCATCGGCCTTGCCCAGCGCAAACGGCCGCGCGGCGGGGTTAGGGCCGCTGGCAAGCGGGATCGCGAGGTTGATCGCCGCGGCATCCTCGGGCGCCAGCTGGCGCACCAGCAGCGGCGGCGGGGCGGGCGGGGCGGGGGCGATCCGCGCCGCGTCACTGCCCGGCTGCGGCATCACCGGAATCGAGTAAGCGGCGCCGGCCAGCGCGCCGGCCAACGCCAGCCCGAGCGTGGCCAGCACGACGGTCTCGCGCGGATAGGCGCGCCATAGCCGCACCGGCTTCAAGGCAATCGATGAGGTCATTGAGCGTTTAGTGACATAGGGAAACAATACGGTGTGTTCAATCGCTTCCGCCGCGCGGTGCCCGCCACTGTCCCGTCTCGGACCACCGCAGCAGGGGCTTCAAGGGCACGATCCAGGCAACTCCCACGACCAGGTAGAACAGCGCCTGAACGAGCACCGGCCAGCCCCCGACAAGCCCCGAAAGCGAGCCGACCAGTGCCGTCCACACGGCGATCAGAAGGACGATTGAAGCGATCGCCGCCGGCTTGCGCCAGGACGGCTGCGCGGCGCGGGGCGGAGGGGAATCGGCCATTGCGCCGGTCTAGACGCCTTGACCCCCGAAAACGATGATTATTGCGCGCCGAAGGCGGGAGTGTAGCCGCCGCGCAGCCAGCCCGCGAAGCCGTCGTAGATGGCGCGGGCGGCCTGGGCGATGGTGTTGGGGCGGTTGGCGCCGTAGCGCGCGAACAGCGCCACCGCGACGCGGCGCCCGTCGGGCAAAGTGATGAAGCCGACGTCGGTGGTCAGTCCGTTCAAGGTACCGGTCTTGTTCTCGACCCGCGTCCCGAACGGCAGCATGCCTCGAATGCGGTTCTTGCCGGTCTGGCAGCGCGCCATCAGCCCGAGCAGATAATTCTTGCTCGCGGGCTTGAGCAATTGGCCGCTGTCGATGCGCTGGAGCAGCCCGACCATCGCGGTCGGCGTGCTCGAATCGCGGCGGTCGCGCAAATCGCGCCGCGCGCTCAGCAATTGCGCGATGTTGCGGTCGATGCGCAGCCCGGTGATCTGGTTCTGGTCGAGCCACGCCTGCAGCGTGCTCGGCCCGCCAAGATCGCGCATCAGGACGTCGGTGGCGTGGTTGTCGCTGCGGATGATCATCGCTTCCATCAGGCTGCGCGCCGAACGGCCCGAGATAGTGTCGTCGAGGCTGCGCCGGCCATGCTCGACCTGGGCGAGGTAATTGGCGGCGACCGCGATCTTGACCGTGCTCGCCATCGGGAACGGCTCGTCACCGCGAACCGCGACCAGCTCGCCGGTGCGCAGGTCGAGCGCGGCGATGCCGACGTCCGAGCTCTGCCCGGCGGTCAGCCACGCGAGCTGGCGCTCGAGCGGGACCAGCCGCGGCGACGAGGCGGCGAGCGCCGGCTGTGCCCCGAACAGCGCCAACCAGCAGAGGAGAGCGAAAAAGCGCATCCCGGTTCCTTACCGCGTGGAGCTTAATGTGAGATTATCATCGAACCGGGAATGTTGTTCCGCCTACTTAACGACTTTCCCGAGTTGGGACATCGAACAGCTCCAGCCCGTCGGGGCTGGCGAAGCCGTCGAGCGGCACGTCCCACGGATCGGCGGGGATGTCATCACATATGCGCTGAAGCGCCCAGCCGACGCCGATCAGCCGTGCGCCTTTGCGCCGGAGCGGGGCCAGCACACGGTCGTAATGGCCCTTGCCGCGGCCGAGACGCGTGCCGCGCCCGTCGACCGCGATCAATGGTACCAGGATCAGGTCGGGCTCGACCGGCGGCGCGCTTGCCTTGGGCTGGAGGATCCCGAACGGGCCGCCGGTGGCGGCATCGCCGGCAAGAAAGCGGAACGGCTTGGCCGGGTTGGAAAAAGCGGGGAGCGCGACGATCGCGCCGACCGCGCGCGCCTCCTCCAGCGCCAGCAGCGGGCTGATCTCGCTGCCGAGCGGGACATAGCCGCCGACCACCGACGCCCCCGCGCACAAGGCGGTCAGCCGCTCGGCGAGCTGGTGCTCGAGCTGGTTGCGCGTCGCGTCGTCGAGCGTGCGGACAAAGGCCTTTCGCGCGTCGAGCGCGGCGCGGCGCAGCTTGTCCTTGACGACAATTGGGAAGGGAGGTGACGGGACCACCATGGCCGTTTGCCGGAAATCCTCTGACGCCACAAACGTCAGGTGGGAGCCATGTGTGCCGGACCAGGGTCCAACCAGGGACAGCCCCCTAGGATATTTAATCGCCTCAGGGATTTTCTAAGGCCTCGTACCGGGCAGTTCCCGTCGCCTTCTATTTAGGCGCTCTGGCCCTCGGCCTCAAGGGCATCGGCGAGCGCTTCGAGATGCGCGGCGAGCCGCCCGGCGCGGGCGGCGACGATCGGGTCGGGCTCGCTGCTCGCCGCGGCCGGCGCCGGCGCGGCCTTGCTTGCGCCACCCTTGCCCTGTTCGACCAATTGATCGGCGAGCAGCAGCGAGGCGAACAGCAATTGCCGCGCTTCGGACAAGGTGCCGAGCCCGGCCAGTGCCTCGCGGCTCTTGGCATCGACCAGCGCCCCGGCTGCGCGCAGTGTGTCCTCCTCGCCGTCGCGGCAGGCGACGCGGTACGAGCGTCCGGCGATGCTGAGCTCGACTTCGGCCATCAGGCCCCACCCGCGCGGATCAGCTCGTCGAGTTCGGCGACCGCCTCGCGCACCTTGCTGCGCAGCGCTTCGTCGCGCGGCGCGGGGGCCGCCTGCTCCCCGGCACGCTTGGCGAGCGCGCGCTCAATGCGCCCGACAGCGTGCTCGGCGCGGTCCAGCGCTGCGGTAAGTCCCTGTTCGCCCATCGCTCCAACGACTACGCAAGATAGGCGGGCCGGGCAAGCATTGACGCTGCACCGCGCACCCGCCACAGGGCCACCCATCGGCCGCCCCGAGTCCCGCGCGCGGCCGATTGCCGTCGATGGAGCCCGAAACCTTGCAGCCGACTCAACGCCGCCTGGCCAACGCCATTCGCGCCCTGGCGATGGACGCGGTGGAGGCCGCCAACTCGGGCCACCCGGGGATGCCGATGGGCATGGCCGACGCCGCGACCGCATTGTTCACCCGGCATTTGAAATACGACCCCGCCGATCCCCACTGGCCCGACCGCGACCGTTTCGTGCTGTCGGCCGGCCACGGCTCGATGTTGATTTACGCTCTGCTCCATTTGACCGGATACGCGCGCCCCACGCTCGACGACATCCGCAACTTCCGCCAGCTCGGCAGCCCGTGCGCCGGCCACCCCGAGAATTTCGAGCTGGCCGGGGTCGAAACCACCACCGGGCCATTGGGGCAGGGGCTCGCCACCGCGGTCGGAATGGCGATCGCCGAGCGCCACCTGAACGCGATCTACGGCGATGATCTGGTCGACCACCGCACCTTCGTGATCGCCGGCGACGGCTGCCTGATGGAAGGCATCAACCATGAAGCGGTCGGGCTCGCCGGGCATTTGAAGCTGGGCCGGCTGATCGTGCTGTGGGACGATAACAAGATCACCATCGACGGCTCGACCGACTTAAGCCGCAACGAGGACGTCATGGCGCGCCACGCGGCGTGCGGGTGGCAGACGCTCGAGGTCGACGGGCTCGAGGCGGGCAAGGTCGGCCAGGCGCTCGACAAGGCCATCGCCGACGAGCGACCGACCTTGATTCGCTGCAAAACGGTGATCGGCTACGGCGCCCCCAACAAGCAGGGCACCGCCGCCACCCACGGCGCCGCGCTCGGCAAGGACGAGGTCGCCGCCGCGCGCCAGGGCCTCGGGCTCGATCCCAACGAATTCACCATTCCCGCCGATGTCATGGATGCGTGGCGCAGCGCGGGCCAGCGGGGCTCCGCCGAGCGCGCAGAATGGCACCGCCGGCTCGACGCCAGCAAGCGCAAGGCCGATTTCCTCGCCCAGCTCGAGGGCAAGGCCGATGACAAATGGCTCAAGCCGCACCTCGACACGCTGTTCGCCGGCGCCAAGCCGGTGGCGACGCGGAAAGCGTCGGAAATGGCGCTCGAGGCGATCAACGCCGCGGTGCCGTGGACGATCGGCGGCTCGGCCGACCTGACCGGCTCCAACAACACCAAGACCAAGGGCCAGGACGCGCTGACCGCGGACAATTACGCCGGGCGCTACATCTATTACGGCATCCGCGAATTCGGCATGGCGGCGGCGATGAACGGGATGGCGCTGCACGGCGGGGTGATCCCGTACGGCGGGACGTTCCTGGTGTTCGCCGATTACTGCCGCCCCGCGATCCGCCTCAGCGCGCTGCAGACCGCCCGCGTGATCTACGTCATGACCCACGATTCGATCGGGCTCGGCGAGGACGGGCCGACCCACCAGCCGGTCGAGCATCTGCAAAGCCTGCGCGCGATGCCGGGCCTCGAAGTGTTCCGCCCCGCCGACGCGGTCGAGACCGCCGAGGCGTGGGCCGCCGCGCTGGCCAACGACGGCCCGAGCGTGCTCGCGCTGTCACGGCAGAATTTGCGGCCGGTGCGCACGAAGGCGGCGAAAGAGAATCTGACCGCCAAGGGCGCGTACCGGCTCATAAGCGCCGCCGCCGCGCGAAAAGTGATCCTCATTGCCACCGGCTCCGAGGTCGAGATCGCGCTCGATGTCGCGGAGCGGCTTGAAGGGCAGGGGATCGGCGCCGACGTCGTCTCGATGCCGTGCACCGAGCGCTTCGACGCGCAGGACGCGGCTTACCGCGAAGACATCCTCCCCGATGTCTCCAACCGCGACATCCTGCGCGTGTCGATCGAGGCCGGCGCCACCTTCGGCTGGGAGCGCTACACCGGCCTCCACGGCCTGCGCATCGGCCTCGACCGCTTCGGCGCCAGCGCTCCCGCACCCGATCTGTACGAGCATTTCGGCCTCACCAGCGAGGCCATCACCCCCAAAATCCTGGAGAGACTGGGAAAATGACGAAAGTTGCAATCAACGGCTTCGGCCGCATCGGCCGGCTGGTCGCCCGCGCCATCCTCGAGCGCCCCGATTGCGGGCTCGAGCTGGTCGCCATCAACGACCTCGCCGACGCCAAGTCGAACGCCATGCTGTTCAAGCGCGACAGCGTCCACGGCTCGTTCCCGGGCGAGGTCTCGGCCGATGGCAACGACCTCATCGTCAACGGCAAGCGCATCCACGTCACCGCCGAGCGCGACCCCGCCAAGCTCCCGCACAAGGCCAACGGCGTCGACATCGCGCTCGAGTGCACCGGTTTCTTCGCCGACCGCGAAGGCGGCCAGAAGCATCTCGACGCGGGCGCCAAACGCGTCCTGATTTCGGCCCCGGCGAAGGGCGCCGACCTCACCGTCGTCTACGGCGTCAACCACGACAAATTGAGCGCCGAGCACACCATCGTCTCGAACGCTTCGTGCACCACCAACTGCCTGGCGCCGGTCGCCAAGGTGATGAACGACGTCATCGGCATCGAGCGTGGCCTGATGACGACCATTCACGCCTACACCAACGACCAGAAAATTCTCGACCAGATCCATCCCGACCCGCGCCGGGCGCGGGCCGCCGGCATGTCGATCATCCCGACCACGACCGGCGCCGCCCGCGCCGTCGGCGAGGTGCTGCCGGAACTGAAGGGCAAGCTCGACGGCTCGGCCGTGCGCGTGCCGACGCCCAACGTCAGCCTCGTCGACCTGACCTTCACGCCGAAGCGCGACACGACGGTCGAGGAAGTGAACGGTGCCTTGAAGGCGGCCAGCGAGAGCGGTCCGCTGAAGGGCATCCTCGCTTACACCGACGAGCCTTTGGTCTCGATCGACTTCAACGGTGACCCGGCCAGCTCGACCATCGACAGCCTCGAAACCACCGTGCTCGAAGGAAAATTGGTCCGCGTGGTCAGCTGGTACGACAATGAATGGGGCTTCTCGAACCGCATGGTCGACACCGCGGGTGCGATGGCCAAGCTCGGCTGAACATGCCCGGTTTCAAAACCCTCGACGACC
>NZ_JANPKO010000011.1:0-10634 GCF_031426035.1 Sphingomonas sp.
GTCGACGATGATCCGGTCGATCAGCTTGACGACCTCGGCGATCAGCGCCTCATGCTGGCCGTCTTCGACGATCAGCCGCCGCGCCGCAGTGCAACGCTGGCCGGCCGACAGATAGGCCGACTGGACGACGATCGACGCCGCGGTCTCGACGTCCCTCGCGTCCCACACCACCAGCGGATTATTGCCGCCGAGTTCGAGCGCGAGGATCTTGTGCGGGGTCTCGGCGAACTGGCGGTGGAGCGACATGCCGGCGCGCGCCGAGCCGGTGAACAGCAGACCGTCGATGCCGGGTTCGGCGGCGAGCGCGCGGCCCTGGTCGGGCCCGCCAATCAGCAGCCGCACGACGCCTTCGGGGATGCCCGCCTCGTGCAGGCACTGGACCAGCAAGGCGCCGGTCGCCGGGGTCTTTTCCGACGGCTTGAACACCACCGCATTGCCGGCGATCAGCGCCGGCACGATGTGGCCGTTGGGGAGGTGCGCGGGGAAATTATACGGCCCCAGCACCGCCAGCACGCCGTGTGGCTTGTGGCGCACCGCGATCTTGTTGCCGAGCGCCGCTTCCAGCCGCCGCTGCGGGGTCCGCTCGGAGTAAGCGTTGAGCGAGATGTCGACCTTGTTGACCACCGCGCCGACCTCGGTCTGCGCCTCCCAGAACGGCTTGCCGGTCTCGCGTGCTATCAGCGTCGCAAACTCGGTTTCCTTGGCCCGCACGACATTGGCGAAGCGCTTCATCGCCTCGCTGCGATAGGCCACCGAATGATGTGCCCAGCCGGGGAAAGCGGCGCGCGCGATGGCCACCTCGGCGGCCGCGTCGCCAACCTCGCCGGACCAGATTTCAGCGCCCGTCGCGGGCTCGGTCGAGACTAAACGCTCCGCCATCGCCCGCTCTCGACCACGCTCCGCCAGCGCGGTCAAGCGGGGGCGTCGCCCATTGCCTCGCCCATGCGGCGGATCGCGGCGACCTTGGCCTCGAACGGACGCCAATCGTCGGCCTCGGCGATTGCCGCCCAGATCGCTTCGACCTCCTCGATGTGCATCGAGCATGGCGCGGCGTCGGACCAGTAGGGGTGGGTAGGGGGGACCGCGCGCCCGTCGAGCAGGGCCGCCAGCGCGCGGAACGGCGGGGACGGGTAACGCTCAGGCCCGGGGTCGCGCCCGCCGCGCCAGTCGAAGAACAGGCGGTCGATGGTCGCCTCGCGCGCTTGCAGCCCGATGACCAGCGCGGCGGCGAGCTCGCGGTCGCCGTCGCCGCGCGGCGCCACCCCGAGCCGAGCCAGCAGCGCCGCGACCAGCGCGGCCTCGAACCGTTCCCCCCAGCCAGTCAGCAGATCGGACAGCGCCGACGCCTCGGTCACCAGCGCGAGGCAGCCGGCGAGCTGGGCGAGGTCCCAGTGGATCGCCTCGGGCTGCCGCGCGAAAGAATAAAGTCCATGATGGTCGAAATAGGCCGCGGTGAAGTCGGGCTCCCACTCGGGGGTGAAGCGCCACGGGCCGTAATCGAAGCTCTCGCCCGAGATCGCGATATTGTCGCTGTTGAGCACGCCATGGACGAATCCCGCCGCCATGTACGAGGCGGCGAGGCGGGCGGTGGCGGCGGCGACGAGGTCGACCAAGCGCGCCGCATTGGCCGCATCGTCGCCACCCGGCGCTTCGCCATAGAGATGCGCGAGGCAATAGCGGACCAGCGCGTTGATGTTGTCGGTCTCGCCGAAGAACGCCAGCCGCTGGAAACTGCCGATACGGATGTGGCCGTGGCCGAGCCGGGACAGCACCGCCGAGCGGGTCGGCGACGGCTCGTCCCCGCGCAGCAATTGCTCGCCGGTCTCGAACACCGCGAAGGTTTTGGAGGTGTTGACCCCGAGCGCCTCGAGCATCTCGGTCGCGAGCACCTCGCGCACCGCGCCCTTGAGCGTCAGCCTGCCGTCGGCGGTGCGGCTGTACGGGGTAGTGCCCGAGCCCTTGGTGGCGAGGTCGAGCAGGCGGCCGTTGGCATCACGCAATTGCGCGAACAGGAAGCCGCGGCCGTCGCCGATGTCGGGGTTATAGTGGCGGAACTGGTGGCCGTGGTAGCGCAGCGCGAGCGGCGTCTCGAGGTTGCCTGGCAGCGGCTCGAAACGGCAGAAATGCGTGGCCCATTGGTCGTCGTCGAGGTCGAGGCCGATGCGCTCGGCCCAGCGGCGGTTCAGGAAGCGCGGCGTGCACGCGGGGAAGCGCGCCGCCGCGACCTCGTCGTAAAACGCCGCGCCGAGCTCGAGAATGCGCGGATCGGGGGTGGAGGATTGCATGGCGGGCACAACGCCGCGATAGGCGGTGCGATGCGCGAGGGAAATCATTGATGGCGGCGTGGCGCGACCGGTTCTGGACCAGCCGCGACGGGCTGAAGCTCCATTACCGCGATTATGACGGCCCGGCCGACCAGCCGCCCTTGCTGTGCCTCCACGGCCTGACCCGCAATTCGCGCGACTTCGCTGAGTTCGCCGAGCGTTACGCCGGCCAGTGGCGGGTGATCGTCCCCGATTTCCGCGGCCGCGGGATGAGCGAGCGCGACCCCCACCCGGTCAATTACGCGCCGCCGCTCTATGCCGCCGATGTCTTGAAGCTGCTCGACCAGCTCGGCATCGCCGATGCGGTGTTCGTCGGCACCTCGCTCGGCGGGCTGGTGACGATGCTGATCGCGGCGAGCGACGAGGAGCGCGTCGCCGCCGCAATCCTCAACGACGTCGGCCCCGAGCTCGACGAGGCCGGCCTCGAGCGGATCGAAACCTATGTCGGCAAGCCGGTGCTGTTCGCCGACTGGGAGGCGGCGGCGGCGGCGATCAGCGCGGCCCAGGGCGTTGCCCATCCCGGCTATGGCAAGGCCGACTGGCTGCGCTTCGCCCAGCGCGTGTGCCGCGAGGCCGCCGACGGCATCGAGTTCGACTACGACATGGCAATCGCCGACAATTTCCACCTTACCCGCGGGCTGCCGGCGATCGACGCCTGGCCTTATTATCGCGCGCTCGGCGGGCGCCCGCTGCTGATCGTGCGCGGCGCATTGAGCGACTTGCTGTCGGCCGAGGTCGCGCAGCGGATGCTCGGCGAAATCCCCGGCGCCGAGCTGGCCACCGTGCCCAATGTCGGCCACGCGCCCGAACTGACCGAGCCCGCAGCGCGCGCCGCGATCGACCGCCTGCTCGGCAAGGTCGCGGCGAGCGCGGCGGCCGCCTAGACCCGCAGCGCGGCTGCCGCCATCTCCGCCTCGCGCTGCAGGTTGCGCGCGAGCTGGGCCTGGCCATTGAGATATTGCGGGGGCACGTGAATGCCGCGGTAGTTGAGCGCCGCGGCGGCACGCAAAGTCCACATCGGGTCGATCAAATGCGGGCGGCCGAGCGCGACGATGTCGGCGCGGCCGGCGGCGAGTATCGCATTGGCGTGGTCGGGCTCGTAGATGTTGCCGACCGCCATCGTCGCCACCCGCGCCTCGTTGCGGAGCTTGTCCGAAAACGGCGTCTGGAACATCCGGCCGTAGACCGGTTGCGCGCCGGCCCACGTCTGGCCGGCGGAGACATCGATGAGGTCGGCGCCGGCTTCGCCGAACGCTTGCGCGATCAACACCGCCTCGTCGGGGGTGACCCCGTCGGCACCGGCCCAGTCGGTGGCCGAAATGCGCACCGACATCGGTTTTTCCCGCGGCCAGGCGTCGCGCATCGCGGCGAACACCTCGAGCGGGTAGCGCAGGCGGTTGGCGAGGCTCCCGCCATAGTCGTCGCCGCGCTTGTTCTGCAGCGGGGTGAGGAAGCTCGACAGCAGATAGCCGTGCGCGGCATGGAGCTCGATCATGTCGAAGCCCGCGTCGATCGCCATTTGCACAGCGCCGACGAACTGCGCCTTCACTTCGTCCATGTCGGCGCGCGTCATCGCGCGGGGCGTCTGGTTGGCGTCCGACCACGCCACGTCGGAGGCCGAGATCACCGGCCAGTTGCCGTCGGCCAGCGGCACGTCGTTGCCGTCCCAGCCGAGGCTGGTCGAGCCCTTGGCCCCGGAATGGCCGAGCTGGAGGCAGATTTTCGCTTTCGAATGGGCGTGGACGAAGTCGACGATTCTCCGCCATGCCGCGCCATGCTCCGGTGCCCACATCCCCGTGCAGCCGGGGCTGATGCGCCCCTCGGGCGAGACGCAGGTCATCTCGGTGAACAACAGGCCTGCGCCGCCGAGCGCGCGCGCGCCATAATGCACGAGGTGAAAATCGCCCGGGGTGCCATCGACCGCCGAGTACATAGCCATCGGCGACAACGCGATGCGGTTGGCGAGCGCCATCTCGCGCAAGCGGAACGGCGCAAACATCGGGGCCGCCGACTTGTCCGGCTCTCCCGCGCGCTGCCAGAACCAGCGCTCGACGCTGTCCAGCCAGGCCGGGTCGCGCAGCCGCAGATTCTCGTGGCTGATGCGCTGGCTCCGCGTCAGCAGCGAGTAAGCGAATTGCAGCGGCTCGAAATGGAGATAGCGCTCGAGCGTCTCGAACCATTCGGTCGAGTTGCGCGCGCTGTTCTGCAGCTTGAGCACCTCCAGATTCCGCTCCGCGACATATTCGTCCATCGCCGCGTCGAGCGTCAGCCCCGGCCGGTTGAGCACCTCGGCCAGCTTGATCGCATCCTCGAGCGCGAGCTTGGTCCCCGACCCGATCGAGAAATGCGCGGTGTGCGCGGCGTCGCCGAGCAGGATGAACTTGCCGTGCCGCCACTTGTCGCACTTGATCCGCTTGAAGGTCAGCCACGCCGCCGACCCGCGCAGATGCGCCGCGTTCGATTGCAGCCGATGGCCGTCGAGATATTTGGCAAAGATCGTCTCGCACAAGGCGATCGCCTCGGCCTGGTCCATCGTGTCGAGCCCGAGCCCGCGCCACGTCGCGTCGGAGCATTCGACGATGAACGTCGAGCAGTCGGGCGCGAAGCGGTAGGCGTGCGCCCAGATCCACCCCGCCGCGGTCTCCTCGAAGGCGAAGGTGAACGCCTCGAACGCTTTTTCCGTGCCCAGCCAAACGAAGCGGTTGGCGCGCTCGTCGACATCGACTGCGAAGGCGTCGGCAAACCGCTCGCAGACGCGGCTGTTGATGCCGTCAGCGGCGATCACCAAATCGTAGTCGGCCCACCGCGCGTCGTCGGCGGGGTCACACTCCGCCTCAAACTCGAGGCCGACTCCGAGCTCACGCGCGCGGCCTTGCAAAATCTCGAGCAGCCGCTTGCGCCCGATGCCGATGAAGCCGTGCCCCGACGAGCGGATGCATTGCCCGCGCAGATGCACTTCGATGTCGTCCCAATGCGCGAATTCGTCGGCGATGATCTTGGCCGAAACCGGGTCGTTGGCGGTCAGATTCTCGACCGTCCGGTCGGAGAACACCACCCCCCATCCGAAGGTCACCCCGGGCGGGTTGCGCTCGAACACGGTAATGTCGTGCGCCGGATCGCGCAGCTTCATTGAGATCGCGAAATAGAGGCCGGCGGGGCCTCCCCCGATGCAGGCGATGCGCATATCGAAGCTCCGTCGCTGCACGGAAAAAGGGGTGGAGGCCCGAGCCGGAATCGAACCGGCGTGCAAGGATTTGCAGTCCTCTGCGTAACCACTCCGCCATCGGGCCGAGGCCGTGCGTTTCGGGGGGAATGCCGCGTTCGTCAAGGCCGCCGCGCCGGACGCCGCCCTATTCGCCTCGGCCCGCCGCGTCCCGGGCGCCCTCCGCCGGTGTTTCGACCAACGGCGGGCGCGCGGCGCTTGGCGGCTGCGGCGCGGGCGGATAAGAGCGGGTTGCACCCCAACTGTATTACTGGCATAGAACACCAATGACGATTCACACCGCCATCCCCGATTATGCCGCGGCCCGCGCGGCGATGATCGACAGCCAGTTGCGCCCCGAAGGCGTGACCGACGCGGCGGTGCTGGCGGCGATGGCGGCGGTCTCGCGCGAGCGTTTCGTGCCCGAGGCGGCGCGCGCTTTGGCCTATGGCGACCGCGCCGTGCCGCTCGGGCAGGGCCGCTCGATGATGGCCCCGGCCGCGCTCGGCCTGTTGCTCACCGAGCTCGCCCCGCGTGCCGGCGAGCGCGCCTTGGTGGTTGGCGCCGGTGGTGGTTACTCTGCCGCGCTGCTGGCCAGGATCGGCCTCGAGGTCACGGCGCTGGAAAGCTCGCCCGCACTCGCCGCGGCGGCCAAGGCGAACGGCGTCACCGTCGCCGAAGGCGCGCTCACCGACGGCCACGCCGCCGGCGCCCCCTACGATCTCATCCTGATCGACGGCGCGGTCGAGCAGGTGCCGCAGGCGCTGGTCGACCAGCTGGCCGACGGCGGCCGCCTCGGAACGGCGCTCAGCGCGCGCGGCGTGACGCGCCTGGCCATCGGGCGCAAGGCGGGCGGCGGGTTCGGGCTCCACTCGATCGCCGACGCGGGGGTCGCGGCGCTGCCCGGCTTCGCGCGGCCGGCGGAATTCACGTTTTGACGGGCGAAGGCGGGTTGATGCGTAAGATTGCCTTTGGATCGCTGCTTGCGGCGCTGGCCGCGGGAACCGCCTCGGCCGACACCTTGCGCGAGGCTCTGGTGTCGACCTACCGCACCAACCCGACGCTGACCGGCGAGCGCGAAAACCTCCGCGCGACCGACTCGACGGTGGCCATCGCGCGCGCCGCCGGGCGGCCGCAAATCAGTGCCCAGGTCGGCCTCAACCGCAACCTGACCCGCAGCGGCGTGCTCGACAGCCGCGGCAGCAAGGGGCCGACCGTCAACGGCGGGCTCGATTTGAGCGTGCCGTTGTTCAACGGCGGCAGTGTGCGCAATTCGGTGCGCGCGGCCAAGACCCGCGTGCTGGCAGACCGCGCCAACCTCCGCGCCGTCGAAGGCGACGTGTTTACCGAGGCGGTCGCCGCCTACATGGACGTCATCCGCGACCGCGCGATCGTCGAATTGAACGCCAACAACGTCCGCGTGCTGGGCACCAACCTGCAATCGACCCGCGACCGCTTCGAAATCGGCGATTTGACCCGCACCGACGTCGCCCAGTCCGAGGCGCGGCTCCAGCTCGGCCGCTCCACCCTCGCCACCGCCGAGGGCCGGCTGATTTCTGCCGAGGAGAATTACCGCCGCGTCATCGGCCGCCGTCCCGATGCGCTGGCCCCGCCGCCGCCGCTGCCGCCGCTCCCCGCCACCCCCGACGAGGCGGTGCGCATCGCCTTGGTCGACAGCCCCGATTTGATCGCCGCCTACCGCGAGGCGCGCGCCGCCGGCCACGACGTCCGCGTCGCGCGCGCCGGGCGCCTGCCGACGGTGTCCGCGGTCGCCCAAGGCAATTACGTCAACACGCTGAGCGGCGACCCCGGCATCAACCCGGTGACCTTCGACAGCACCCGCGTCGGGACCGAAACCAGCGTCGGCCTGACCACCCGCATCCCGATCTTCCAAGGCGGCCTGCCCGCCGCGCGCATCCGCCAGGCACAGGCGATCGAAGGCCAGTTCCTCGAGCGCGTCATTTTCACCGAGCGGCTGGTCATCTCCAACACCCGCTCCGCCTTCGCCACCTACGAAGCGGCCAAGCGGGCGATCGATTCGAACATCGTCGCGGTCCAGGCCAACGAGCTCGCCCTCGAAGGCGCCCGCGCCGAGCGCGGCGTCGGCACCCGCACCGTGATCGAAGTCTTGAACGCCGAGCTCGAGCTGCTCAACTCGCAGGTCGAGCTGGTCCGCGCACGCCGCGACGCCTATGTCGCCGGCTTCCAGCTGTTGAACGCGATGGGCCAGGCCGAGGCCGACGATTTGGGGCTCGACGGCGGCCCGCTCTACGACCCCCTCGGCAATTACCGCCGCGTCGCCGGCGATTTCAACGACTGGGCCAACGACCGCCGCCATGATCCGGTCGCCACCCGCACCGTCACCGCCACCGAACTGCCCGCCACGCCGATCGTCCCGCCAGGGGTGACTTCGCCGCGGCGATAGGCGATATCGACCGCCATGCAGGGTCGCGAACCGTCGATGGAAGACATTCTGGCGTCGATCAAAAAGGTCATCGCCGAGGAGAAGGAGCAACGCGTCCAGCCGCTCCCCGTGCCGGCCGAGGACGCGGCCGAAGCTGACGCCGAACCCGAGGTGCTCGAACTCGACCAGCCGCTCGCCCCGCCGCTCGACCTCGGCCCGCCATTGCTTGACGAGACCGCCGCCGGGCACAGCCGCGTCGCGCTCGACAACCTCACCACCATCGCCGCCTCCGTGCCCCCGCCGCCGCTCGTCAACCCGCTCGAGGAGATGGTCCGCGACATGCTCCGCCCGGTGCTCAAGCAGTGGCTCGACGAGCATTTGCCGGGGATCGTCGACGAGCACGTCAAGCGCGAGATCACCCGCATCACCGGCCGCCCGCTGTAGTCGTCATTGCGAGGAGCGTTAGCGACGCGGCAATCCAGTTCTGGATTGCTTTGCTACGCTCGCAATGACGAAAAAACCCCGCTAACCGCCGCCCGATGAGCGAACTCGCCAAGACCTTCGAGCCCGGCCCGATCGAGGCGCGCTGGTATGCGCATTGGGAAGCGACCGGGCTGTTCCGCCCCGACCGGCCCGACGCCACCCCGTTCACCATCGTCATGCCGCCGCCCAACGTCACCGGCTCGCTGCACATCGGCCACGCGCTCGACAATACGCTGCAGGACATCCTGGTCCGCCACGCCCGCATGCAGGGCAAGGACGCCTTGTGGGTGGTCGGCATGGACCATGCCGGGATCGCCACCCAGATGGTGGTCGAGCGCCAGCTCGATCTCGAGCAGAAAAAGCGCACCGATTTTTCGCGCGAGGAGTTCGTCGACCGCGTGTGGGCGTGGAAAGCGGAGAGTGGCGGCGAGATCACCCGCCAGCTGCGTCGCCACGCCGCCACGGGCGACTGGGCCCCCGAACGTTTTACGATGGACGAGGGCTTTTCCAAGGCCGTCACCCATGTCTTCGTCGAGCTTTACAAGCGCGGCCTCGCCTACCGCGACAAGCGCCTGGTCAACTGGGACCCCAAGTTCCAGACCGCGATCTCCGACCTCGAGGTCGAGACGCGCGAAATCCAGGGCAAGTTCTGGACCCTGCGCTATCCGCTCGCCGACGGTTCCGGCCACGTCGAGGTCGCCACCACGCGGCCCGAGACGATGCTCGCCGACATGGCGGTCGCGGTGCATCCGGAGGATGCGCGCTACACCGCGCTCGTCGGCAAGGATGTCCGCCTGCCGATTACCGGGCGCCTGGTGAAAATTATTGCCGACGAGCATGCCGACCCCGAGCTCGGCTCGGGCGCGGTCAAGATCACCCCGGGCCACGATTTCAACGATTTCGAGGTCGGCAAGCGCGCCGGGTTCAAGCCCGCAGACATGCTCAACATGCTCGATGGCCAGGGCCGCGTGGTGCAGACCGCCGACGGACTGATCCCCGCCGAAGTCCTCGGCCGCGACCGCTTCGACGCCCGCACCCGCGTGGTCGAACTGCTCGAAGCCGAAGGCGCATTGGTCAAAATCGACGACCGCGTGATCGCCACGCCGTACGGCGACCGCTCGGGCGTGGTGATCGAGCCGTGGCTGACCGACCAATGGTATGTCGACGCCGCGACCCTCGTGAAGCCGGTGCTCGAGGCGACCCGCTCGGGCGCGATTCGGATTGTGCCGGAGACGTGGAAGAAGACCTGGTTCAACTGGCTCGAAAACATCCAGCCGTGGTGCGTCTCGCGCCAATTGTGGTGGGGACACCGCATCCCGGCGTGGTTCGACGACGACGGCAATGTTTTCGTTGCGGAAACGGTTGCGGAAGCGCAAGCGAAGGCCGGGGCGGGGGTTGAACTACGTCGGGACGAGGACGTGCTCGACACTTGGTTCTCCTCCGCGCTCTGGCCGTTCGCGACCTTGGGCTGGCCCGAGCAGACCGAGGAGCTCGCCCGCCATTATCCCAATGACGTGCTCATCTCGGGCTTCGACATCATCTTCTTCTGGGACGCCCGAATGGCGATGCAGGGGTTTGAATTCATGGGCGAGCGCCCGTGGAAGACGCTCTATCTCCACGGTCTGGTCCGCGACGCGCAGGGCGCGAAAATGTCCAAGTCGAAGGGCAATACGGTCGATCCATTGGGCCTGATCGACCGCTACGGCGCCGATGCCTTGCGCTTCACTTTGGCGGCGATGGAAAGCCAGGGCCGCGACATCAAGCTCGATGAAAAACGCGTCGAGGGCTATCGCAACTTTGCCACCAAGCTGTGGAACGCCGCGCGCTTCCTCCAGGGCAATGGGGTGGGCGCGAGCGCCTCGATCGCAGCGCCCGAGGCCAATCTGCCGGTCAACCGCTGGATCATCGGCGAAGTGGTCGACACGCTTGGCCGTCTCAACAAGGCGTTCGACGAATTGCGCTTCGATGGCATGGCCGACGCCATTTACCACTTCACCTGGGGCACCTTCTGCGACTGGTATGTCGAATGGATCAAGCCCGAACTTCATCCATCGAGGATCAGTGAAGGCTCGAACATCGAAACTCGAGCTGTGGCTGCTTGGGTTTTTGATCAGATCCTCGTCATGCTGCACCCCTTCATGCCATTTGTTTACGAAGAGCTTTGGCACAGTATGGGAGAACGAAAGGATGCCTCCGGAAATCCTTGGCCGCTAATTACGGC
>NZ_JANPKO010000012.1:0-4299 GCF_031426035.1 Sphingomonas sp.
CGCCGGCGTTGAGCGCCGCGACGAACGCGTCATATTGTTCGCGGTCCATCGGGCAGTTGATGTAATCCTTGCCGCCCTTGTCCCACCTGGCCGCCATCCAGCAGATGTCCATGTCGACGCTGTCGCGGTGCACGATCGGCGCGATGGCGTCGAAGAAGGCGAGCGCGTCGCGGCCGGTCTCGGCGGCGATCGCGGCGGCGAGGCCGGGGCCGGTCAGCGGCCCGGTGGCGATGATCGTCGGGTGATCGGGGAGGGCGTCGATCCGTTCGCGCACGACCGTGATGTTGGGGTGGCCCTCGATCGCCGCGGTCACCGCCGCGGCAAATGCCTCGCGGTCGACCGCCAGCGCCGAGCCGGCGGGGACGCGGTGAGCGTCGGCGCAGCGCAGGATCAGCGAGTCGAGGCTGCGCATTTCCTGGTGGAGCAGCCCGACCGCGTTATTGTCGGCATCGTCGCTGCGAAAGCTGTTCGAGCAGACCATTTCGGCCAGCGCGTCGCCGTCGTGCGCCGGGGTGGTGTCGCCGCCGCCCCGCATTTCGCTCAGCCGCACGCGCAACCCCGCCTCGGCCAGCTGCCACGCCGCCTCGGAACCGGCCAGCCCGCCGCCGATGATGTGAATGTCGTGGGTCACATCCCTGCGATACTGTGCTGTTGCCCCGCCGTCACCGGCAACTTGTGACATGGATGTTGCCCATGCGATGGTTTTTCGTCGCTGGGACGTGCGGGAGAGCAATGGATGCGAGGAATGGCCGGCCTGGCCTTGATCGCGACGAGCGCGCTGCTTTTAGCCGCTTCGTCGGCGAGCGCTGCGAGCCCCGGCCAACGCTATTCGGCCGCTCAGGTCCGCTCCGACCTGCGAAGCCTTTATGCAACGATGCAGGAGGCGCATTTCAACCTTTACGCGCGCACGCCCAAGGGCGCGTACGACGCTCACGTCGCGGGCCTCGTCGCGGCGGTCGAGGTCGACATGCCGAAGCCCCAGGCGCATTTAATGATGCAGCGACTGCTCGCCTTCGGCCGGGTCGCCCACGCGCGGACCGACGCGGCGGTCGCCGATGGCCTCGCCTATGTCAGGGGCGGGGGGCGGATCCTGCCGATCAACGTCCGCATCGTCGATGGCCGGATGATCCTGGACGAGTGGGCCGAAGCAACCGGCCGCCTCCCGCCCGGCTCCGAGATCCTTGGCGTCAATCGGGTACCCGTGGCGGACCTGTACGAGAAGTTGCGGACGATCGTCTCGGCCGACACCGATCGCCTGCTCCACGCGCAAGTCGAGCAGGCCTTGCCGATCTACCTCCATCTGCTGTTCGGGTCCCTCGATAAGGCGACGGTGGACGCCCGCCTGCCCAATGGCGAAACCGCTACGCTCGAAATCGCAGCGGTCGATCATGCCACGATGAAAGCGCTGGGAGCCGCCGATCCGGTCAAGGCGCCGGTGCTCGTCCAGAGCAAGCGCGAACATCGAATCCTCGGCAACGGCGTTGCCTACCTTCGGCCGGGGCCGTTCGGGAACTTGCCGGGCGAACCCATGGGCGAAGGAAAGTCCTATGATCCCGCCGGGTTCGACAAGTTCTTGACCAATGCGTTCGAGAATTTCGCGGCCGCGCGCTCGACCGACCTGATCATCGACCTGCGCGGCAATCCGGGCGGCGACAATAGTTTCTCCGATCTGATGGTGGCGCGGATCGCAAACCGTCCGTTCCGGTTTGCGTCGCGCTTCCAGGTCAAGGCAAGCGCGGCGACCAAGGCCCAATTCGCCAAAGAGGTGGTCGAACCCGGCACCTTGATGGCGGCCATGGTGGCTGCGGAGATGCGGGCGCCCAACGGATCGATCTACGCGGTTGAGCTGCCGCTGGTGGCGCCGCAGACATCCAATCGATTCGATGGAAAGCTGTGGGTGCTTATCGACCGCCACAGCTTCAGCAATGCGGCGGTCGTCGCGGCCCTGATCCAGGATTATCGCTTCGGAACCCTGATCGGCGAGGCCACGGCTGACCTGGCAACCACGTTCGGCTCGGTCGAGCATTTCAACCTGCCCCACAGCGGCATCACCATTGCCTATCCCAAAAGCTATTTGGTGAGGCCGAGCGGGGACGAGACGGTTGCCGGCGTCCAGCCCGACATCGCGCTTGAGCCCCAGCCTGTCGACGACGCCGTCGACCGAATTCTCGAGGCCGCGCTTACGCGGATCCAGGCCGCGCGCGGGAGGCAGGGCCAATGAGCATGCGCATCTACACCATCGGTTATGAAGGCGCGACGATGGCGGAGTTTCTTGCCGCGCTGGCCGCGGCTGGGGTCGCCCAGGTGATCGACGTGCGCGCGCTGCCGCTGTCGCGCCGGCCCGGCTTCTCGAAGACGCCGCTCACGGGGGCGCTGGCAGAGGCGGGGATCGGTTATGTCCATCTGAAAGCGCTCGGCACGCCGGCAGCGGGGCGCGAGGCGGCGCGAAAGGGGCGCCACGCCGAGCTTAAGCGCATCTACGCCGGCCAGCTCGAGCTGCCCGAGGCGATCGCGCAGGGCGCCGAGATGCTCGCACTGGCGCGGGAAACGCCGAGCGCCTTGCTGTGCTTCGAGCGCGATCCGGCGGGCTGCCACCGCTCGCTGTTGCTGGCGGCGGTGGCGCCCGGGGCCGAGGTGGTCGACCTGTTCGCCTAGACTGCGGACAGCTCGGCGGCGGCAGTCTCGCTGGTGATCAACGCCTCGATGTCGGGGATCGGGCGGCCGCTCATTTCCTTGTTGATGGTGGCGACGATGCGCCGCTCGACTTCCTTGTGGAGCGACTTGCGCAGCACGCCCAAGGCCTTGGGCGGGGCGACGATCGCGAGCGCATCGAAATCGTTCTGGAGCACGCGCTTCTTGAGCTCGTCGGCCGCTTCCTTGACCCATTCGTCCTCGGCCTGCTGGTGGAAATCGGTCTCGTCCATCGCCGGGCGCCCGTAGCCGCCGCTCTGCGCGGTTGTGCCCGGGCCATCTGTCTTCATCTCGCTGTCCTTGGCGTCCGCGCGCTCGTCATGCGCCTCGGTGCGCAGGTCGATCTGGTTGGCGTCGCCATGGTTGCGGAAGAACAGCATCTTGCGGCCGTCGAGGACCAACACCAAGGCCTGGTTGGGAAGGGGCATTCGGATCTCCTTGTCTGTGCCACTTCAACGAGGCGCGCGGGGAGCGCGTTCCCGCTATTCGCCGCCGTTTTCGTTCGGTTCGGAGCCACGTTGATCGAGGTCGGGGTCGGCCGGCTTGTCGAGCTCGGTTTCGCCGACCACCGCACCATCGTCGGGCGCCACCTCG
Organism: Sphingomonas sp.; assembly: GCF_031426035.1. Classification (GTDB taxonomy): domain Bacteria; phylum Pseudomonadota; class Alphaproteobacteria; order Sphingomonadales; family Sphingomonadaceae; genus Sphingomicrobium. Next base: position 3,286 of record NZ_JANPKO010000012.1, read on the forward strand.
CCGCCGCCCTCGAGCTCGACCTCCTCGTCGCTCTCGTCGATGCGCGCGACGCTGACCACCTGCTCATTGTCGCCGACGCGGAAGATCGTCACGCCCATCGTGTTGCGCCCGGCGATGCGGATGTCGGCGACGGTGGTACGGATGACCTTGGCCTGGTCGGTGACCAGCATCAATTGCTCGCCCGGGCTGACCGGGAAACTGGCGACCACGCAGCCGTTGCGCTCCGAGGTGTCGATGTTGGTGATGCCCTGGCCGCCGCGGTTGGTGCGGCGGTACTCGTAGGCCGAGGTGCGCTTGCCGTAGCCGTTTTCGGTGACGGTCAGGATGAACTGCTCGCGGCTTTCCATCTCGGCGATGCGGTCGGGCGAAATCGGGCATTCGCCCTCGCGCTCGGGCTTCCACGGGGCGAAGCGGAGATAGGCCTCGCGCTCCTCCTGGGTGGTGCCGACGCGGGTCAGGATCGACATCGAGATGACGCGGTCGTCGCCGAGCAGGCGGATGCCGCGCACGCCGGTCGAGGTGCGCGACTGGAACTCGCGGACGTCGGTCGACTTGAAGCGGATCGCTTTTCCCTGGCGGGTGGCGAGCAGCACGTCGTCGTCCTCGGTCAGCAGTTCGACCGCGATCAGGCGGTCGGTCGGGTCGCCCGCTTCCTCGCCCTCGGCGTCGCCATCGCTGAGGCCGAAGCGCATCGCGATCTTGCCCGCGGTCGGGACGTTGGTGAAGGCGTCCATGCTGTTGCGCCGCACCGTGCCGTTGGCGGTGGCGAACATGATGTGCAGCCCGCCCCAGGTTGCCTCGTCCTCGGGCAGCGGCAGCACGGTCGAGATCGTCTCGCCCTCGGCCAGCGGCAGCAGGTTGAGCATCGGCCGGCCCTTCGCGGTCGGGCCGCCCTCGGGCAGCCGCCACACCTTCATCCGGTAGACCTTGCCGGCGGAGGAGAAGAACAGCACCGGATTGTGAGTCGAGGTGACGAACAGCTCGGTGATCGCATCCTCGTCCTTGGTCGCCATC
>NZ_JANPKO010000013.1:0-15991 GCF_031426035.1 Sphingomonas sp.
ATGGGCTTCAAGGGCTCGCGCAAGTCGACCCCGTACGCGGCACAGGTCGCCGCCGAGGATGCCGGCAAGAAGGCGGTCGAGCATGGCGTCCGCACCCTCGAGGTCGAGGTCAAGGGCCCCGGCTCGGGCCGCGAGAGCGCGCTTCGGGCGCTGCAGGCGGTCGGCTTCCAGATCACCTCGATCCGCGACGTCACGCCGATCCCGCACAACGGCGTGCGGCCGAGCAAGCGCCGGCGGGTCTAACCGGCGTCAAGCTGTTCGCCGCCGCGGCCAACGGGTTGCGGCAGCGGTTTTGAATTCAAATCGGCGGGGGACGCCCCGCCAGGGCTAGGGAACAAACATGGCCGTCAACGCGAAGAATTGGCAGGAACTCAAGAAGCCCAACAGCCTCGAGCGCAAGCATGGCACCGGCGATGTCCGCCGCCGCGCGGTGTTCGTCGCCGAGCCGCTCGAGCGCGGCTTTGGGATGACCCTCGGCAACTCGCTGCGCCGGGTGCTGCTGTCGTCGCTGCAGGGCGCCGCGATCACCTCGATCAAGATCGAGGGCGTGCTCCACGAGTTCAGCTCGCTGACCGGGGTGCGCGAGGACGTCACCGACATCGTGCTCAACGTCAAGCAGATCGCGCTCAAGATGGAAGGCGAGGGGCCCAAGCGCCTCCAGCTCTCGGCGACCGGACCGGCCGACGTCACCGCGGGGATGATCGCCACCACCGGCGACATCGAGATCACCAACCCCGACCTGCTGATCTGCCACCTCGACGAGGGCGCGACGCTCAACATGGAGCTCACCGCCGACATCGGGAAGGGCTATGTGCCGAGCCAGGCCAACCGGCCTGCGGACGCGCCGATCGGGCTGATCCCGGTCGACGCTTTGTACTCGCCGGTGCGCCAGGTCGCGTACAAGGTCGAGAACACCCGCGTCGGGCAGGAGCTCGATTACGACAAGTTGACGCTGACCATCGAAACCGACGGCACGGTCAACCCGGAAGATGCGCTGGGCTATGCCGCGCGGATCCTCCAGGACCAGCTGCAATTGTTCGTCCACTTCGACGACAGCCAGGTGCGCACCGCCGCGCCGGCGATGATGGGCAGCGCCGCGTTGCCGGTCGAGAGCCAGGCCGACACCAACCAGCTCAACCGTTACCTGCTCAAGAAGGTCGACGAGCTGGAATTGTCGGTGCGCAGCGCCAATTGCCTCAAGAACGACAACATCATCTACATCGGCGACCTCGTCCAGAAGACCGAGGCGGAGATGTTGCGGACGCCGAACTTCGGCCGCAAGTCGCTCAATGAGATCAAGGAAGTGCTGGCCTCGATGGGGCTTCGGCTGGGCATGGACATCCCCGGCTGGCCGCCCGAGAACATCGAGGAAATGGCCAAGAAGCTCGAGCAGGAAATGCTCGGCTGATCACCGCCTGACCGACGTTACAGAGGGCCGTCCGCAAGGGCGGCCCTTTTTTTTGCGCGTACTCCAGCGACCGACGCGGAGCCAAGTCGCGGCACCCGCGTTACCCCCGGCGAGCGAAACAACAGGGAAACCATCTCATGCGCGCTTTGATTTTGCTGGCCGGTGCGGCCCTCACCCTGTCGGCATGCGGCGAAACCGATTCGCCGACCGACGACATGAACGTGACCACCGAAAATGTCGCGATCGACGACAATGCCATGCTCGGCAACGAGGCCGGCGGGCTCGATGCCAATGCCGCGACCAACTCCGAGGCGGAGGCCAATCTGGTGGCCAACGACCTGACCACCAACGACGCCGACACCAACCTCGCCAACGGCCTGTAACAATTAGCATCGGCGGGGCGGCCCGCACGCAGGCGGCCCGGCTGTCAGGGCGCTCGCTCGGAAACGGGCGGGCGCCCTTTTCTGTTGTGCGCGACGAAGCGGCTTGTAGGCTTGCAGCGAACAAAGGGGGGATACTCGATGCGCACTATTGTCCTGGCACTGGGGATGCTGGCTGCTGGATTGCCGGCGCACGCCGCGGCGGCCGCCGAGCAGGTCACCGTCGAGCATTATTACCGCATCAAATGGGGCAGCGCCGGCGAATTCGCGCGGCTGTACAAGGCCAACCACCAGCCGCTGCTCGACGCGATGAAGAAGCAGGGGCGGATCCTCGCCATGCGCAGCGAGACGCCGTTCACCCATATGGCGGGCGGCCAGCGGTGGGACCTCCGGGTCACCATCACTTACCCCGATGCGGCGTCGGCGGTGGTGGTCGGCGGCGACTTCGACAAGGCGTTCGACGCGGCCAAGGCGCGGCTTTATCCGGACCAGGCCAAGCTCGACGCGGAGGAAGCGCGGCGGTTCAGCCTAGTCGAGGAGCATTGGGACGTGATCGTCACGCCGGCCGGCGACTGAGCATGGCGAGCGGCGAGAAATTCGAGCGTCACCGCCAGGCGTGGACCCAAAGCGAGGTCCAGAAACTGCACTTGCTGGCGGGCAAGGGAATGGCGCTGCGGGCGATCGCCAAGGCGTTGACGCGGAGCGAGGAATCGGTGCGGACGCGGGCCAAGGCAGATCGCCTGACGATTGCCAAACTGCGCTGAACCGTGATTTCCCGCTGCCGCCTGCGCGGCGACTGATCAGGGCGCTTCCACGCCGACTGTGGCGTGAAAGCCTCACCTTCGGGGTCCGCCGCAGTTGATTTTCGCGCGCGTTCCGGCGAAAGCTACACCCAGCGTGCCGGTATTCCAAATCCGCCGGCAGGGAGTGAAAAGGGGTACTTATATGCGCAGACTATTTCTCGCAGCAGTTGCCGCGGCCGCGATTGCGACGCCGGCCAACGCCCGCGACGACAGCTGGTACGCCGGGATCGAAGGCGGGCTGATGCTCGTCGAGGACACCGATTTCGATTATGCCGACGTTCTCCGCGGCGAGCTCGAAAATGCGGTGATCGTCAATTACGGCACCGGTCTCGATGTCGACATCATCGGCGGCTATGATTTCGGAACGTTCCGTCTCGAAGCGGAAACCGCGTACAAGCGCGCTTCGCTCGACGACATCTCGGTGCCGACCGACCTGGTTGGCGACCCCGCAGGCGTTTATGAGCCGAGCGGCCGCGTCCGGGTGCTGTCGGCGATGGTCAACGTGTTGCTCGACTTCGGCGACGATGACGGCTGGAGCGGCTATGTCGGCGGCGGTGCCGGTCCGGCGCGGATCAAGTATCGCGCTGGCATCGACGAGCTCGGCCTCGGCTTCCGCGACTCCGACCGCAGCCTCGGCCTGCAGGCGATTGCCGGTGTCCGCACCGCGATCAGCCCGAACGTCGACCTCGGCCTCAAGTACCGCTTCTTCACCGCGAAGATGCAGTTCGAGAACGAGGACGAGGATGTCGGCTTCGAACTCAATGGCCGGCTGCGCACGCACTCGCTGCTCGCCAGCCTGATCTTCAACTTCGCGCCGCCGCCGCCGCCTCCGCCGCCGCCGCCGCCGCCCCCGCCGCCTCCGCCGCCGCCTCCGGCGACGCAGACGTGCCCGGACGGTACGGTGATCCTGGCGACCGAGGTGTGCCCGGCTCCGCCGCCGCCCCCGCCGCCGCCGCCGGCCGGCGAGCGTGGCTAAGCGCTAGCGACTGCCATACTCAGGCAAGCCTTGGGGGCGGACTTCGGTCCGCCCCCTTTTTTTTGGCCGAGGCCGGATGGACCCGACGCCGCGCCGTGCGATATTCGCCGTCACACCTGGCAGGAGACCGCCGATGCTCGCGACACTGTTCCTCGCGTTCGCCGCGCAGGCCGCGGCTGCCGCCCCGCCGCCGCCCTGCGCCGCCGCCGAATACCGTCAGATGGATTTCTGGGTCGGCACGTGGGACCTCGAGTTCGACAATCCCGACGGCTCGCTGGGCAAGGCCGAGAATGTCATCACCGCCGATTATGGCGGGTGCGCGATCGTCGAGCGCTTCCGCCAGCTCGGCGGCGGACCGGCCGGCGGCGACTATCTCGGCACCTCGACCTCGATCTACGACGCTCAGACCAAGAGCTGGCGGCAGATGTGGGTCGACAACGGCGGCAGCATGTTCGACCTGCGCGGCGGGCCGGTGATCGGGCAAAAGCACAGCTTCGAACTGGTCAACATCGAGCCGCGCGGGCCCAAGCAGGCGACGATGCGAATGATCTGGGAGGATGTCGCGAAGGACAGCCTGACGTGGCGCTGGCAGGCGCGCCAGGCCGACGGCAGCTGGTCCGACAGCTGGGTGCTGCGCTACCGCCGCCGCAAGTAGGCCGGGCGGAGCGGTCGGATCAGCGCATCAGCCCGGCGGCGCGCAGCGCGTTATCGATCACCTCCGCGACGCCCGGGCGGGCGTTCGGTCGAGCGATGCTTGGCCGGGCGGCGGCCTGGCGCGGGGCGTCGATGCGGGTCACCCGGTCGGGCTCGGCTTTCGCTTCCCTCTCGGTAAGCAGCTCCCACGACCGGGCGATCGTGCGCGTCGAGCAGATCCCCGCCTCGAGCATATGCGGCCCGGCCTCGCCGCAGCCGCCCTTGCCGCGGGTGTCGAGCGGAACGCCGTGGCCCGTGCCGGCGATGACATATTGCTCGATCGCCTCGCGGCCCGCGCCGTCGAGCCACACCCGCCGGACATGGCCGTTGACCGCCTGTTCCTTCGCCGGCGCCTCGCCGATCCCGGTCAGTCCGCGCCATTGCGCGACGATATCGTCGGCATTGGACGGGACCACGACATGGTCCGCGGTGCCGTGCCATACCGCGAGCGTCGGCCACGGGCCGGCATAGCGCGAGGCGTCGGCGGCGATCTCGGCCAGGCGTTGTTCCCCCGGCCCGCCGCTGCCGCGCATCCGCTCGAGCGCCTCGGGCACCGAATTGGCGGTGGCGAACGGCAGCCCGGCGATCACCGCGCCGCCGGCGAACACTTCGGGGTAGGTGGCGAGCATCACCGCGGTCATCGCCCCGCCGGCCGACAGGCCGGTGACATACACGCGGGCGGCGTCGAGGCCGTGGGCGGCGACCGTGGCGGTGATCATCTGGCGGATCGACAGCGCCTCGCCCTTGCCGCGGCGGGCATCGCGCGGGGCGAACCAGTTGAAGCACAGGTTGGAATTATTGGCCCGCGCCTGCTCGGGGTAGAGCACCGCAAACCCTTGGCGGTCGGCGAGCTCGGACCAGCCCGCACCGCGGTCGTACAGCGCGGCGGTCTGGGTGCAGCCGTGGAGCACGACGACCAGGGCCGCGCCGGGCTCGAGCCCCTCCGGCACATGCAGCAGACCGCGCAATTTGCCCGGATTGGACCCGAAACCGCCGATATCGGCCAGGCGGCCGTCGTTGGCCGGCGAGCCTTGGGCCGCTTCGCGGCGCAACGTGCTCAGGCGGGCAACGGTGTCGTGAAGGCCGCGCATCTGCTTCTCCCGATTGCACGCTGAAACCCGAAGCCCGCGCGGATGGGCTCGGTATGTTGCAGTGCACAATAGATGGGAAGCCGAGCGGTTCCGGCAAGGGGGCTTCACTTAAGGGACCGAAGTGGTTGGAGGCGGCCGCCCCTTCACTCCCACTCGATGGTGCCGGGCGGCTTCGAGGTGAAATCATAGGTGACGCGGTTGATCCCGGCGACTTCGTTGACGATGCGGGTCGCCACGCGGCTCAGGAACGCCGCGTCGAACGGGTAGATGTCGGCGGTCATGCCGTCGACGCTGGTCACCGCGCGCAAGGCGCAGACGGAATCGTAGGTGCGGAAATCGCCCATCACCCCGACCGTTCGCACCGGCAGAAGCACCGCGAACGCCTGCCAGATCGCGTCGTACAGCCCGGCGTTGCGGATCTCCTCGAGGTAGATCGCGTCGGCCTTGCGCAAGATATCGCAGCGCTCCTCGGTCACCTCGCCGGGGATGCGGATGGCGAGCCCGGGGCCGGGGAACGGGTGGCGGCTGACGAACGCGTCGGGCAGGCCGAGCTCGCGGCCCAAATCGCGCACCTCGTCCTTGAACAATTCGCGCAGCGGCTCGACCAGCTGCATGTTCATCCGCTCGGGTAGCCCGCCGACATTGTGGTGGCTCTTGATCGTCACGCTCGGGCCGCCGGTGAACGACACGCTCTCGATCACGTCGGGGTAGAGGGTGCCCTGGGCGAGGAAGTCGGCGCCGCCGATCTTCTTGGCCTCGGCCTCGAACACGTTGATGAACTCGGCGCCGATGAATTTTCGCTTGGCCTCGGGGTCGGTGACCCCGGCCAGCCCGCCGAGGAAGGCGGCGCTCGCGTCCACATGGACCAGCGGGATGTTGTAGTGGTTGCGGAACAGGCCGACGACCTGCTCGGCCTCGTTGGCGCGCATCAGCCCGTGATCCACGAACACGCAGGTCAGTTGCGCGCCGATCGCCTCATGGATGAGCACCGCGGCGACCGCCGAATCGACCCCGCCCGACAGCCCGCAGATGACCCGGCCGTCGCCGACCTGGGCGCGGATGTCGGCGATCTTGGCGTCCTTGAACCCGGCCATCGTCCAGTCGCCGGCGCAACCGCAGATATGGCGCGCGAAATTGGCGAGCAGCTTGCCGCCGTCGGGGGTGTGGACGACTTCGGGGTGGAACATCATCGAGAAGCGCCGCGCCGCCTCGTCGGTGGCGATTGCGAACGGCGCGCCTTCCGACTTCGCGACCACGCTGAACCCGGGCGCCAGCGTCTCGACGCGGTCGCCGTGGCTCATCCACACCTGGTGCCTGTCGCCGACCTGCCACAGCCCGTCGAACAACGCCGACGGCGCCACCACCTCGATGAAGGCGCGGCCGAATTCCTTGTTATCTGAGGTCACCACGCGCCCGCCCAATTGCTGGTGCAGCGTCTGCTGGCCGTAGCAGATGGCGAGCAAGGGCAGCCCGCTGTCGAACAGGATTTGCGGCGCCTGCGGGCTTTCCGCCTCGGTCACCGAGGACGGCCCGCCGGAGAAGATGATGCCCTTGGGGCCAAGCCGCTCGAACGCCTCCGCGGCGGCGTTGAACGGGGCGATCTCGCAATACACCCCGGCCTCGCGCACGCGGCGCGCGATGAGCTGCGTGACCTGGCTGCCGAAATCGACGATGAGGATGGAATCAGAAGGCTGGAGCGTCATGGCCAGCCGATAGGGAGCAGGCCGCGCAGTGTAAACCGCCCGGCTCAGCGCGCGGCGGGCTCGTCGATCGGCACGGCGAGGGTCATCTTGAGCGGGCGGATCACGACGTTGGTGTCGGACAGCACGACCAACGGGTCGGGCACCAGATGCTCCTGGAGGAAGGCGTCATACTCCTCCATCGTGCGCACCGCGAGCAGGATGACATAGTCGCTCGTGCCGGTGACGAAGTAGAATTGCATGACGTTGGGATGGCCGCGCACGCGCTCGACGAAGGCGCGCACCCCGGGGCCGTCCTCGCGCTCGAGGCGGACGCTGACGAACAGCATCAGCCCGCAGCCGGCCTTGGCGCCGTCGACCAGCGCGACCTCGCCGCGGATCACGCCGTCGCGGCGCAACCGGTTGAGGCGGCGCAAGGCGGTCGATTCGGTGGTCCCGCAACGCTCGCCGAGCTCGGCCGCGCTGAGCGCGCAATCGGCCTGGACGGTGCGCAGGATGCGGCGGTCGAGTGAGTCCATGTGGTTAGCCCCGTCCCGATAATGACGGAATCCGTCATTTCGATGCAGTTTTTGCGCACAATCGCCGCGCCCGGTCAATTACGCTCCCGGCCACTGGCAGGGAGGCGAGGATGGGTTTGGGCCGCGTGGGATTGGCAGTGGCGGCCGCGGCATTCGCTTCGCCGGCCACAGCGCAGACCTCGCGCGAAAATGCGGTGGCGATCGACCGCGTGCCGGTGCCGCCCGCAGATCGCTTCGAGGTCGAGGCGATCGGCCCGCCGCTCGCCGCACCATGGTCACTGGCGTTCCTCCCCGACGGCTCGTTCCTGGTGGTCGAGAAGCATGGTGGGGTGCGCATTGTCCGCGCCGACGGCAGCGCCACGCCGCGCCTCGCGGGCGGGCCGCCCAACGTGCTCCAGAAGTCGGACAGCGGACTTCTCGATGTCGCGCTCGATCCGGATTTCGCGGCGAACCGGCTGGTGTACCTCGCCTTCGCCGAGGGCAGTGAGGCCGCCAACCGGACCGCTTTGTTCAAGGCCAGGCTGGAGGGCGACCGGCTGACCGGCGGGCGCGTCATTTTCCGGGTCGGCGAGGCCAAGCGAGACTCGGCGCATCCGGGCGGACGGCTGCTGTTCCTGCCCGACAAGACGCTGCTGCTGACCATCGGCGACGGCTTTGAGTATCGCGACGCGGCGCAGGATCCGGGCAGCCACCTCGGCAAAATCGTCCGCCTGACGCGGGACGGCGCGGCCGCGCCGGGCAACCCGTTCCTCGGCCGCGCCGGCTTCCTGCCCGAGATATGGAGCCTCGGCCACCGCAACATCCAGGGCCTCGCGCGCGATCCGGTCACCGGCACGGTGTGGTCCCACGAGCACGGCCCGCGCGGCGGCGACGAGATCAACGCGCTCACCGCCGGGGCCAATTACGGCTGGCCGCGCGCGTCGTTCGGGATCGATTACGACGGCAAGTTGATCACCGACCGGCTCCATCTCGACGGCCTCGCCGACCCGCGCTTTACCTGGTCGCCGTCGATCGCGCCGTCGGGGCTCGCGGTGTATCGCGGGACGGTGCACCCCGAGATGGACGGCAGGCTGCTGGTCGGCGCGCTCGCCGCGCGGTCGCTGGTGCAGGTGCGCGTCCACCCCACCACCGGCCTGCTTGCCGAGGAAGGACGCTGGCTGGGCGGGCTCAAGGCGCGCCTGCGCGACGTCCGCGTCGCCCCCGACGGCCGCATCTATCTGCTCACCGACGACCCGAGCGGCCGCCTGCTGCGGCTGCTGCCGCCGTCCGCGCCGGCCGCGATTCCCGCCGACAGCCCGCTTGCGCCAATGGCTTTCCTGGTCGGCCGCTGGGCCGGCGCCAGCCGCTTCACGCCGGCCTTTCGCTCCACTCCGACAGCGGTTGAGGAGACTAGCCAGATCGACTGCGCGCCCGCGCTCAAGGCGACCTACATCCGCTGCACCGTCCAATTCCACCGCACGCGCGACGGGCGCCTGCGGGTCGTCGAGCATGTCATCAACCGCGATCCCGCCAAGCCCGGGGTCAACGTCCTGGTGCTCGACAGCGGCTGGCCGGGCCGGTCGTCGTACACGCAGGACTGGAGCAGCGCCGAACGAGCGTGGATTGGCCTGATCCCGACCGACCACGACGGCCGGCCGGCAACCGAGCGCATCGTCGTCACGCCCTCCGCCGACGGCAAATCGCTGGTCCATACCGAGTCGCTGCGCCTCGATTCAGCGCCGAATGCGCCGTGGACCGAGACCTTTCGCTGGACGTGGACCAGGCGCTGACCGAAGCAAGGCAGCGCAATGATCGACCAGACGCCCCCGCCCGAGCCGCCGCCCGCGGCGATCGTGATTACCGCCAAGGCGCTGCCCGACCCGGCGGCGGAGCGCGCGTACGGCGTCGCCACCCTCGGCCGCGACGCGCTCGCCAATGCGCCCAGCAGCCAGCTCGACCAATTGCTCAAGACCATCCCCGGCGTGCAGCAATTCCGCCGCTCCGACGCGCGCAGCGGGCATCCGACCAGCCACGGGGTGACCTTGCGCGCGCTCGGCGGCAACGCGTCGAGCCGCGCCTTGCTGCTGCTCGACGGGGTGCCGCAGGCCGACCCGTTCGGCGGCTGGGTCAATTGGCCCGCTTTCGACCCCGCCGCGCTCGCCGAGGTGCGGGTGATCCGCGGCGGCGGCAGCGTGGCGCACGGGCCGGGCGCGCTGGCCGGGGTGATCGCGATGACGAGCAGCCTGGCGCCGGGCTTCGACGCCGGCGCGTACTGGGGCAGCCGCGCGTCGGGCGAGGGCCGGCTCCAGCTCACCGAGCCGGTCGGAGGCGGCGTGCTTAGCCTGTCCGGCCGCGCCGCGCGCGGCGACGGCTTCATCCCGATCACCCGCGGCACGCGTGGGCCAGCCGACCGCCCGGCCGACTATCGCGAGGCGAGCGCGCGCGCATTGTGGTCGGCGCCGCTGACCGGGGGCCTCGACCTCCAGCTCAGCGCCGCCGCCTTCACCGACCGCCGCGAGCGCGGGCTGGCGTTCACCAGCAACCGCACCGACGGCGCCGACGCCGCGCTGCGCCTGACCGGGCGCGGGGCGTGGACGTGGGCGGCGACCGGCTACGCCCAGGCGCGCGAGCTCCGCAGCAGCTTCGCCAGCGTCGACGCCGGGCGCAGCGCCGCCACCCGCGTGTCGCTGCAGGACGCCGTGCCGTCGCGCGCGTTTGGCGCGAGCGTCGAGCTGCGGCCTCCGCTCCGCGCGGCGTTCGTGTTGCGCGGCGGCGCCGACGCCCGCCACGCCAGCGGCGAATCGCGCGAGCTTTATTCTTACGTCGACGGCGCTCCAACCCGCCGCCGCCGCGCCGGCGGCGAAACCGTCACGGCCGGCACATTTGCCGAGCTGACCGCGCGGCTCGGCGCCGTCACTCTCAGCGGCGGAGCGCGGATCGACCATTGGCGCATTGCGGACGGCGAGCTGCGCGAGCGGCTGCTGGCGACCGGCGCCGTGTTGCGCGACGACGAATATCCCGACCGCACTGGCTGGCGGCCGACCGCGCGGGCCGGCGCGGTGGTCGACGCCGGCGGCGGCATCAGCGCGCGCGCCGCGGCCTATCTCGGCTGGCGCCTGCCCACGCTCAACGAATTGTTCCGCCCGTTCCGTGCCGGCCCCGACGCCACCGCCGCCAATCCATCGCTCGACCCCGAGCGGCTGAGGGGCGCCGAAGCGGGGGTCGACTATCGCAGCGAAGGGCTCGAGCTGTCCGCAACTGTGTTCGCCAACCGCCTGTCCGGCGGCATCGCCAACGTCACTTTGGGGCAGGGCCCGGGCGTGTTCCCGGGAGTCGGGTTCGTCGCCGCCGGGGGCGACTATCGCCAGCGGCGCAACGTCAACACGCTGAGATCGCACGGGATTGAGGCGTCCGCCACCGCCCGCCGCGGCGCGTGGTCGGCCAACGCCGGCGCCAGCCTGGTGGATGCCGAAATCTCCGCCGACGGCGCCGCCGCCGAGCTCGACGGCCTGCAACCGTCGCAGACGCCCAGGATCGCGCTGTCCGGGGGGATCGCGTGGGAAACCGGGCGCCGCGCCGTCTCGCTGAGCGTGCGCCATGTCGGCGCGCAATATGAGGACGACCGCAACCAGCGCCGGCTCGGCGCCGCGACCACGCTCGACGCGTTCGCCGCTTGGCCGCTTAGCGCTGTTCTGCAGATCGTCGCCCGCGGCGAGAACCTGTTCGACAAAACCGTGCTCGCCGGGATCGCCGTCGACGGCAGCCGCGAGCGCGCCACCCCGCGTACGCTATGGCTCGGGCTGCGCTTCGGCGCGCGCCGCTAACGAGGCTTGCGGCCTCGCCAGGCATCCGATACTTAAGCGTATGCTTAACGATTCGCCGAGCCTGAATCGCGCGTTCGCCGCGCTGGCCGATCCCACCCGGCGCGGGATGCTGGCCCAGCTTGCGCGCGGCCCAGCCTCGGTGTCCGAGCTGGCGCGCCCGCTCGCGATCAGCCTGCCCGCGGTGCTCCAGCATCTCCAGGCGCTTGAGGCGTCGGGACTAATCGCCTCGGCCAAGATTGGCCGCGTCCGCACCTGCCGCCTCGAGCCCGCCGCTTTGTCCGCCGCCGAGGCGTGGATCGCGGCACAGCGCGCGCTGTGGGACGGCCGCCTCGACCGCCTTGAAACCCATCTCGCCTCGATCCAGCAGGAGACCGCCAAATGAACCCCGACACCGACCTTCGCATCGAGCGCACGCTCGACGCCCCGCGCGAGCTGGTGTGGCGCGCCTGGACCGACCCCGAGCAGATCAAGAAATGGTGGGCGCCGCGGCCCTACCAGACCCCCGAATGCGAAATCGAATTGACCCCCGGCGGTAAGTTCATGACCCGCATGACCGGCCCCGACGGGATGGATTTCACCGGCAACGCGTGCATCCTCGAAGTGGTCGAGGGCGAGCGCATCACCTGGTCGAGCGCGTTGCTCCCCGGCTTCCGCCCCAACAGCTTTCCCGATGACGGCTGCGGCGGCTTCCCGTTCACTGCGATCCACACCTTCGCCGACGCCGGCGGCGGCAAGACGCACTACACCGCGACCGTGCTCCACAAAAATGCGGCCGACGCCAAGATCCACGCCGACATGGGCTTCCAGGACGGCTGGGGCACGTGCGCCGAGCAGCTCGGCGAAGTCGCCCGCGGGCTGGTTTCCGAGCGCGCCTGACGCGCACAAAAAATGCGCGGGAAGCCGGAGCCTCCCGCGCATCTTTTTGAACGTCGGCTAGCGCAGTTTAGTAGCCGCGATAGCCGTAGTTGTTACGCGTCACGTCGATGTCGCGGATGTAGCCGCGATAGTCGACGTTGCACTTGAAGCGCAGCTCGCCCTGCGGCTGGTTGTAGCCGTAGCCGCCATAACCGCCGCCATAGCCCGCCGCGTAGGCATTGGCGGTGGCGACGCCGCGCACGCGCAGCCCGTTCGAGCGGCGCTCGACGCTGGTCACGCCAAGCACGCGGCCCTGGCTGTACTGATTGCCGTAGCCGTACTGGTTGCCGTAGCCGTACTGGTTGCCATAGCCGTAGCCGTAGCGATTGCCGTAGCGGTTGCCGTAGCTGGCGTTGATCCGCTGCTCGACCGCGGCGGCGCAGCGCTGCACCGCATACTGGCTATTGTTGTTGCCATAATTGTAGCGGTTGCCGCCGAGTACTTGGCCCAGCACCTGGCTGACGACATTGCCGGTGCCGCCGTACCCGGGGTAATATTGCGCGGCCGCGGGGGCCGCCGCACCGACCAGCGCGGCAATGCCGACGCCAGCGGTCAACAGTTTTGAAACAGCCAACATGGCCACTCTCCTTCGTTGTTCCGTCACAGACTTGCCCGCCACAACGCACGGACACCCATTCCGGTTCTAAACGGAGCAGATTGCACGCACACTGAATGCGTGAGTCGGCTGTTGTTCAGCTTGTTTTTTCGCTTGTGCGAGAGCGGGTTGCGCGCGCAGACTGGCAATTCCGGCGGGCCGCGATGCGTTTTTTCGCGATGGGGGTGAGCATGGTGGATATTCCCGGCAATGCCACGACCGGCGCGACGATCGCGATCGGCGGGTCGACCAGCAACGTGCTCGAGACGGTCGGCGATCATGACTGGTTTCGCATCGATCTGACCCAGGGCCAGTCGATCAGCGTCCTGCTCGACGGCATCACGCTCGCCGATCCCTATCTGATCATCCGCAATTCGGCCGGCGCCATCCTCTACCAGAACGACGACGGCGGGGCCGGGCTCGATTCGCTGCTGTCGTTCCGCGCCCCGGTGAGCGGGAGCTATTACATCGATGTCGGCGCGGTGCAGAACAGCCAGAGCGGATCCTATACGCTGAGCGTAACGCCCTACACCCCGCCTCCGCTGGGCACTGTCGACCAGTTTGCGGAACAGCTAACCAGCGGCTTCTGGGGCGGCGACGTCCATCGCTTCGACGTCACCCAGGGCGGCTCGCTGACCGTCAACCTGACCGCGCTGACCAACGAAGGCCGCGAGTTCGCGCGCGCTGCGCTGGGCCTGTGGAGCGACGTCATCGGCATCGCCTTCACCGAGGTCGGCAGCGGCGGGCAGATCGTATTCGACGACATCGCCACCGGGACCGGCGCATTTTCCGACGGCGTATGGGCCAACGGGATCATTTCGTCGGCGACGGTCAATGTCTCGGCGGATCGGCTCGGGGCAGGGACGGGGATTTATCGCGCCGGCCTGCAGACCTACATCCACGAGATCGGGCACGCCCTCGGGCTCGGCCACGCCGGCGACTATAATGGCGGCACCGCAAACTCGCGCTACCCCTATGAGGCGCTGTACCTCAACGACGGCGCGCCGGTCAGCATCCTGTCCTATTTCGACACTGGCGAGAGCAGCTATTACGCCGGACTCGGGTTCACCCAGAATCTGGTGGCGACGCCGCAAATCGCCGACATCGCCGCGGTTGCCTTGCTCTACGGCCTGTCGACCACCACGCGCACCGGCAACACCACCTATGGCTTCAACAACAATAGCGGGCGCGAGGTGTTCAACGCCGCGCTCCATCCGAACCTCGCCTACACCATCCTCGATTCGGGCGGGGTCGATACGCTTAATTATTCGGGCTTCGCCGCCAACCAGCTAATCAACCTCAACCCCGAGACTTTTTCCAATGTCGGCGCCTCGGTCGGCAACGTCAGCATCGCGCGCGGCACGGTGATCGAAAACGCGATGGGCGGCAGCGGCCACGACCGCTTGATCGGCAATCAGGCGGCCAATGCGCTGACCGGCGGCGCCGGCGATGACACGCTCGAGGGCGGCCCCGGCAACGACACGCTCGACGGCGGCGCCGGCAACGACACCGCAAGCTATGGCGCCGCGACGTCCAGGGTGACGGTCGATCTCGCCATCGCGGCCGCGCAGGACACCTCCGGGGCCGGAATCGACACGCTGATCTCGATCGAGAACCTCATCGGCTCGGCGTTCAACGACAGGCTGACCGGCAATGGCGCGGCCAACGTCATCGACGGCGGCGACGGGCAGGATAACATTACCGACGGCGCCGGGAGCGACACAATCCGTGGTGGCGCGGGCGATGACATGATCACTGCATCGGTCGGTGCCGGCAATGACGTCTACGATGGCGGTGACTCGGCGTACGACACAATCAGCTATCGGCTGGCGCTCGCTGGCGTGACCGTCGACCTTAGCGGCGCGTCCGACCAGGGCCGCTCGGCGGGCGATGCGGACGCCGCGGGGATAGGCGTCGACCAATTGGCCGGTATCGAATTGATCAGCGGCAGTGCCTTCAACGACACCCTGATTGGCGACGACGGACGCAATTATATCTATGGCGATGCCGGCAACGACCTGCTCGATGGCGGCGCCGACGGCGATGTCATGGACGGCTCAACTGGCGACGACATTTACATCGTCGATTCGGTCTACGACGAGATCTACGAGGCCGGGTTGGAAGGCGTCGGCACCGACACGATCTTCGCCTCGGTCAGTTTCGGCCTGTTCCGGCAATTCTGGCCTTCGCTGATGTCCGCCAACGTCGAAAATCTGACGCTGACCGGGACCGCCAACATCGACGCCTCCGGCGATTTCTTCGCCAATGTCCTGACCGGCAACAGCGGCGCGAATCTGCTCTTCGGAGGCGCCGGCGATGACACGCTGTTCGGCGGGCTCGGCAACGATACGCTGCACGGCTGGGTCGGGGACGACATGCTCAACGGCGGCAGCGGCGAAGACATTGCCTCCTACGCCGATGCCGGCTCCGCGGTCACCGTCAACCTTGCCATCCTCGCCGCCCAGAACACCGGCGGCGACGGCATCGACACACTTGCCGAAATCGAGAACCTCGCGGGGTCCGCCTTCGCCGACACACTGACCGGCAACGGCGTCGCGAACGACTTGATTGGCGGCGCCGGCAATGACGTGCTGGCAGGCGCGGCTGGCGATGACTCGTTGTCCGGCGGCGACGGCAACGACACGCTCGAGGGCGGCACGGGGGATGACAGCCTCAACGGCGGCAATGGGGTCAACACCGCAAGCTACGCTTCGGCATCTGCTGCGGTCACCGTCAGCCTCGCGCTCGGCGCGCAGAATACCGGCGGCGCCGGCACCGACACGCTGGTTGCGATCGAGCATGCCAGCGGCTCGGCGTTCAACGACACGCTGACCGGCAATGGCGGCGCCAACACGCTGTCGGGCAACGCCGGGGACGATGTCCTCATTGGCGGCGCCGGCGTCGATACGATGGCGGGCGGGGCCGGCAATGACTGGTTTTACGTAGATGCCGCTGCGGACCCGATCGACGAGGGTGCGGGCGGCGGCACCGACCGCGTCCTCAGCGCGGTCACTTATGCCTTGAACGCCGGCAGCGCGGTCGAGCTGGTCACCACCACCAATGCCGCCGGCACCGGCGCCCTCAACCTCACCGGCAACGAGTTCGGCCA
>NZ_JANPKO010000014.1:0-2441 GCF_031426035.1 Sphingomonas sp.
CCCGCGCCTACCGCGGGGTCGATGCGATCGATTTCGCCGACGGTTTCCACCGCCGCGACATCGGCTGGCGCGAGCTAGAGCGCGGCGCGGCAAAGCCGGAAGGCAGCGCCGAATGATCGAGGTTTGGAGCCATTATTGGGGGCTGTTCGCGGCCGCGGTGGTGATCGGGCTGCTGGCCGGATGGCGCGGGTTCCGGCCGCTGCGGGTCAAGCGCGCCGGACCGGCCAACGATTCCGAGTTGCAAGCGTTACGGCGGCGCCACCGCAACCGGATGTTCGCCATCGGGATAGCGGCGACGGTCGCGCTGGCGGCGCTGGTCCACGGGCCGATCGGGCAAGCCAAGCGGCTGGCCACGGGAATCGAGCAAGAAGCGCGGCGCGTGCTGGTTCATTATGAAATGGGCCAGGTCGAGGCGCGGCTGGCGCGCGCGCCGTTGCGGCGCGAGCTGGTCTTCTCGGGCGCGACCGACGAGTTCCAGCGCGGCGAGCTGGTGCGGATGTTCAACCATCTGCCGGGCGTCCAGAACTCGGTGTGGGCGTCACCGGCCGCACCCTCGCCGCTGCGCTTTCCGCTGCCGCTGCTGGTTGAAATCGCCTTGCTCGCGCAGGCGGCTTTCGGCATCGGGCTGGCGGCCGCTTATGTCATCGATTTGCGCCGCCGCGCCCGCCGCGACAAGCGCGCACTGTAGGGGACGGGACGACATGGACAATTTGCTGGCGAACGACTGGCTGGTGATTGCAGCGGTAGTGCTGGTCGCGGCGATCGTCGCATTCCTGGTGTTTCGTCCGCGCCAGAAGGTGCGGCTGTCCAGCGATACGCCGCTGCGCCCGCACATGACGGCCGCCGCCAAGCCCGGGCCAGCGCGCGAAGGCCGCGGGCTGGCCGCCGAAGCGGCGGCCGCGGCGAGCGACGTCACCGGCCAGATCATCAATGCCCGGGTCCATGCCGAATTGCCCGGCGCGAGCGGGCCGCCCGACGACCTCGAGCGGTTGAAGGGGGTCGGCCCCAAGCTGGCGCAACTGCTCAACGCGCGCGGGTTCACCCGGTATGCGCAGATCGCGCGGCTCAGCGCGGATGAGGTCGAGCGGCTCGACACCGACTTGGGCGCGTTCCGTGGCCGCCTGGCCCGCGACCGCATCGTCGAGCAGGCAAGCTACCTCGCGCGCGGCGACGAGGACGGCTTCCAGCACCGCTTCGGCAAGCTCTAGGGATTCTTTTTTGGCGAGTGCGGCGCCGGCCCGCTCCCCCAACCGGCCACCCACGAGCGTACACTGAATGGGTGGCCGGGTGGGGGTGCGGGCTGGCTCGGGCTACGAAAGCAAAACCCTAGCCGACGCTCTCCGCGGCCGCTTCCTTGGCCCTGCGCTTGGCGCGCGAGACGATCAATTTGTCGATCTTTCGGCCGTCCATGTCGACCACCTCGAATGACCAGCCGTCGTGGCGGAAGCATTCGCCGGTGTCGGGCAGGCGCTTGAGCACCCACAAAGCGAAGCCGGCGACGGTCGAATAATCGCGGTCGGGCGGCAGGCGCATGCCGAGCCGGTCGGTTAGCACGTCGGCGCTGGCCGCGCCCGACACCAGCCAGCTGCCGTCCTCGCGCTCGACCAAAGGCGGGTCGTCGTCGTCGTCCATGTCGTGGGCGAACGCCCCGGCCAGCGCGGCAAGCAGGCTGCCGGGGGTCACGATGCCGTCGAAATGACCGTATTCGTCATGGACCAGAGCGAGCGGGACATCGGCCGCGCGGAGCACCGCGAGCGCGTCCATCGCGTCCATCAGATCGGGCACCACCGGTGCCTGGCGGCACATCGGCCGCAAATCGAGCGGCTTGCCGTCGAGCGACTGGGTGAGCAGGTCGCGGGTGGTGACGACGCCGACGATATTGTCGACCGAGCCGTCGGCGACCGGGATCCGGCTGTGCGGGATCTGCTCGAGCGCGGCGCGGATCTGCTCGGGGCTGGCGTGGACGTCGATCCAGTCGACGTCGGTGCGCGGGGTCATCACCTCGCGCACCGGGCGGTCGGCGAGGCGGACGATGCCCGAGATGATCGCGCGCTCGCTTTCCTCGAGCACGCCCGCGGTCTGCGCCTCGGCCACCACCAGGTGCAATTCCTCGGCGGTCACCTGGTTGCGCGATTCGCGGTCGAGGCCGAGCGCCTTGAAAATGAGCGCGCTGGTCTTGTCGAGCAGCCACACGAACGGCGCGGTGATGCGCGACAGCCAGTCGAGCGGGCGGGCGACGATCGCGGCGATCGGCTCGGGCGAGCGAAGCGCGAATTGCTTGGGGACGATCTCGCCGATCACCAGCGAGGCATTAGTGGTGACGACGATGACGATGGTGAAGCCGATCGTCGCGGCGGTCTCGGGGTCGACCCCGAGCACGGCGATGCGCTGGCCGCCCGGGGTGCCGAGGCGGGCGCCCGAGAACGCGCCGGCGAGGATGC
>NZ_JANPKO010000015.1:0-2027 GCF_031426035.1 Sphingomonas sp.
ACGACGCCGAACACGACCGGCCCGCGCTGGACGTCAAAGCCGACGCGGCCCATGTATTCGAACGCCTTGTCTTCACGACGGCAGCCCTGCTCTGCGGTATTGCCGATGGCAGCGCCGCCGCAGAAACCCGGAGCAAAGGCATTCGCGCCCGTATTGGTCGAAACGGTATCACCGAACGTGCCATTCAGGTCACGGTCGAACAGGATCGACGAGCCGTTGCCGTCGTTCTGGCTGAAACCGACACCCACCGAACCACCGATGTAAAAGCCGGTAAAACCGTCTTCGGTCGTTTCGGACTGTGCCAGCGCAGGTGCGGCCACCGCGGTGGCGAGGGCAGCGAGCGACAAGGTTGCGAATTTAAACATGGAACTACTTCTCCGTGGAAATGGAACCCGAGGAACGTGCGCACCCCGCGTAAGGATGCATTACCGACGCGAAACATTCTTTGTGTTGCATTGCAGCAACAGTCGGTCGCGTGCTTGCGGCGCCTGCCTGCTAACGTGTAGCGATGCCGCATGACGGACCTGTTCGCTGAAACACCGCAATCGCCGCCTGGTTCCTACGACGCATCGTCGATCGAAGTTCTCGAAGGATTGGAACCGGTGCGCCGTCGCCCCGGCATGTATATCGGCGGCACCGACGAGCGCGCGCTGCATCACCTGGCCGCCGAGGTCATCGACAATTCGATGGACGAAGCGGTTGCCGGGCACGCAAACCGCATCGAAATCACGCTCGAGCCCGGCAACCGGCTGACGGTTACCGACAACGGGCGCGGCATCCCTGTCGATCAGCACCCTAAGTTCCCGGACAAATCCGCGCTCGAAGTCATCATGTCGACGCTGCATTCGGGCGGCAAGTTCGACAACAAGGCTTATTCGACCAGCGGCGGCCTCCACGGCGTCGGAGTCAGCGTCGTCAACGCGCTGTCGAGCGAAACCCTGGTCGAGGTCGCGCGCGACAAGCGCCTCTACCGCCAGGCCTTTTCCAAGGGCCTCGCCACCTCCAAGCTGGAGGAAATCGGCGCCGCCCCCAACAAGCGCGGCACCACCGTCGCCTTCACCCCCGACCCCGAAATCTTCGGCGCCGACATGCGCTTCAGCCCTGAGCGCATCTACAAGCTCGCGCGCTCCAAGGCCTATCTGTTCGCCGGGGTCGAAATCCGCTGGCGCTGCGATCCCGCGCTGGCCTCGGCAGACGTCCCCGAAACCGCCGTGTTCCAGTTCGCCAACGGCCTCGCCGACCACCTCGCCGAGCAGCTTGGCGACCGCCCCTCGGTCACCGCGCAACCGTTCACCGGCCGCCAGGATTTTCCGAACGATCAGGGCAGCGCCGAATGGGCAGTCGCTTGGCCCCTGTGGTCCGACGGCGCCGAATCCTACTATTGCAACACCATCCCGACCCCCGACGGCGGCACCCATGAGGCCGGCCTGCGCGCCGCGCTCACCAAGGGCATCCGCGCGTTCGGCGAATTGGTCGGCAACAAGCGCGCCAAGGACATCACCGCCGACGACGTGTTCAACGGCGTCGAGCTGATGCTCAGCGTGTTCATCCGCAACCCCCATTTCCAGAGCCAGACCAAGGACCGCCTGACCAGCCTCGAGGCCGCCCGCTTCGTCGAGGCCGCAGTGCGCGACCATTTCGACCATTTCCTCGCCGACAACATGGACCGCGGCCGCGCTTTACTGGGCGCGATCGTCGAGCGGATGGAGGAGCGCCTCAAGCGCCGCGCCGAGCGCGAGGTCAAGCGCAAGACCGCCACTTCCGCGCGCAAGCTCCGCCTCCCCGGCAAGCTCACCGATTGCGCCAACGACGACCCCGCGGGCACCGAATTGTTCATCGTCGAGGGCGACAGCGCGGGCGGCTCGGCCAAGCAGGCGCGCGACCGCAAAACCCAGGCGATCCTCCCCATCCGCGGCAAGATCCTCAACGTCGCCTCGGCCACCGCCGACAAAATCCGCGCCAACGCCGAGGTCGCCGACCTCCAGCTCGCCTTGGGCTGCGGCATCCGCGACGCATTCGACGAAAAC
>NZ_JANPKO010000016.1:0-4448 GCF_031426035.1 Sphingomonas sp.
CGCCGAGCGCGATAAGGTCTCCGCCTTGCTCGCCGGCGAGGCCGACCCCCACAACAGCTATGTCGAGGACAATTCGGGCGCCGGCGGGACCGAAAGCCAGGACGGGTCCGAGTTGCTCAGCCGCATGTACACCCGCTGGGGCGAGCGCCACGGGATGAAGGTCGAACTGATCGCCCACCACGCCGGCGAGCAGGCCGGGATCAAGTCGGCGACTTTGCTGGTCAAGGGCGACAACGCCTATGGCAATTTGAAGACCGAAAGCGGGGTCCACCGCCTGGTCCGCATCAGCCCCTACGACAGCTCGGCGCGGCGCCACACCAGCTTCGCCTCGGTGTGGGTCTATCCCGAGGTCGACGACGACATCGACATCGAGATCAACGACAGCGATTTGCGCATCGACACCTACCGCGCGTCGGGCGCCGGCGGGCAGCACGTCAATACCACCGACAGCGCGGTCCGCATCACCCACGTGCCGACCAACATCGTCGTTCAGTGCCAAAACCAGCGCAGCCAGCACAAGAACCGCGCCGAGGCGATGAAGCAGTTGAAGGCGCGCCTGTACGAGGCCGAACTGCAGCGCCGCGAAGCAGAGTCCGACGCCAATGCCGCGGCCAAGACCGACATCGGCTGGGGCCACCAGATCCGCAGCTACGTCCTCCAGCCGTATCAGCTGGTCAAGGATTTGCGCACCGGCGTCACCTCGACCGCGCCAGGCGATGTGCTCGACGGCGACCTCGACCGCTTCATGGCCGCGGCCTTGTCCCAGCGCGTCACCGGCGAGCGCGTCGAGGTCGAGGATGTGGAGTGAATCCTCTCCCCTTCAGGGGAGAGGAGGGAGCCACGCAGGGGCGGAAGGAGAGGGGGAGTCAGCGTGCGCGACCAGATTCTCCTGACCCGCGCCAAGCAGATGCGCACGGCGCAAACGCCGATCGAGCAGCGCATGTGGATCGCGCTCCGCGCCAAGCGCTTCGCTGGCGCCAAGTTCCGCCGCCAAGTCGTGATCGGCCGCTACATCGTCGATTTCGCCTGCCGCCTTCCGCGCATGGTCGTGGTTGAGGTCGACGGGGATATGCATGGGGCGCAGTCGGCGTACGACGCGCGCCGGACGGTGGAGTTGGAGCGGCGGCGGTATCGCGTGCTGCGGTTCACGAATCACGAGGTTGGAGCGAACTTCGAGGGTGTGATGACGACGATCGCCAATGCGCTCGGACTCCCCCTCTCCCCGGCCCTCTCCCCTGAAGGGGAGAGGGAGAAGAAGGGGGAGTCGCCTTGACCCGCTGCTTCCTACTCGCCGTCCTCGCGCTAACTGCCTGTCGCGCCGAGCCTTCACCGGACGCCGACTTCCCCAAGGCCCACCGCCCGGTCGCGCCGATCGTGGGCGACAGCTTTTCCACCGAGGATGCCCGCGACCGGCTCGGCGAGGCCGAGCAGGTGATGCGGCTGGCGGGGGTCGCGGCGGGGATGTGGGTGGCCGACATCGGGGCGGGGGAAGGCTATTACACCGTGCGCCTGGCGCCGCTGGTCGGGCGCCACGGCCGCGTCCTCGCGGAGGACATTGTGCCCGACATCCGCGAGCGGCTGATCCAGCGCGTCCAGCGCGACAATCTCGACAATGTCGCGGTGCGCCTCGGCCTGCCCGACGACCCCAAGCTCCCGCCCAGATCGTTCGACCGCATCTTCCTCGTCCACATGTACCATGAGGTGCAGTCGCCCTATGCTTTCCTGTGGCACCTGCGCGAAGGGCTCAAGCCGGGGGGCGAGGTGATCGTGGTCGATTCCGACCGCCCGGTGCGCCGCCACGGCATGCCGCCCGCGCTGCTGACATGCGAGTTCCGCGCGGTCGGGATGGAGCCGGCGCGGATCGTTCCGCTGGCGGGCGACGACATCTATTTCGCCGCCTTCCGCATCGCCCGCGCGCGCCCCGCGCCGGGCGCGATCAAGCGCTGCAAGCTTTAAAGCAGCCCGATCCGGCGGAAGCTGACGCACTCGGCTCCTGCGAACACGAGATGGTCGAGGACGGTGCAATCGAGCGCCTCGGCGGCGTTGGCTAGCCGCCGCGTGGCGCGGCAATCGGAGTCGCTGGGCGTGATGTCGCCGCTCGGGTGGTTGTGGGCGAGGACCAGCCCGACGCTGCCATGGCGGGCGGCATCGGCGATGATGGTGCGGATGGGAAGCTCCGCCGATCCCGCGTCGCCACCGTGGCGTGTCACATGGACGCAGCGCGCCTGCCCGTCGACATGGGCGACGAACAGGCTTTCACGGCTGGGATCGGAATCGGCGAAGCAACCGGCGAAGAACGCCTCGGCGGCGGCGAGGCCGTCGAGCTTGAGGGGCAGATCGGCACGCTGATACAGCATGGGCGCAAGCTATGCCCGGGCGGGCGGGCACGCCATCGCAACCGAGTCCGGTGCGGCCCGGCTTTAGTCCGTAACGGACCCAATGGTGCGGGGTTGGAGCGGCGGTCCGGTGCCGCTAGGGACAGCGTCGTGCGCCAGTATCTCGACCTCATGCAGCTGATCCTCGACCGCGGCGTGGCGCAGGAGGACCGCACCGGTACCGGCACCTTGTCGCATTTTGGCGCGCAGTTGCGGTTCGACCTCGCCGACGGCTTCCCGCTGCTGACCACCAAGAAACTCCACCTGCGCTCGATCATCGTCGAATTGCTGTGGTTTTTGCGCGGCGACACCAACATCGCCTGGCTCAAAGAGCGCAAGGTCGGCATCTGGGACGAGTGGGCGGATGACAACGGCGACCTGGGGCCGGTCTACGGCAAGCAGTGGCGCGACTGGGAAAGCGCCGACGGCAAGCACATCGACCAAATCGCCAACCTCGTCGAGCTGATCAAGCGCGACCCTTATTCGCGGCGGCAGATCGTCACCGCGTGGAACCCGGGGGAGCTGCACCGCATGGCGCTGGCGCCGTGCCACTGCCTGTTCCAGACCCAGGTCGCGGGCGGGCGGCTCAACCTCCAGCTGTACCAGCGCAGCGCCGATTTCTTCCTTGGCGTGCCGTTCAACATCGCCAGTTACGCGCTGCTGACGCACATGCTGGCGCGGGAGTGCGGGCTTCAGCCGGGCACGTTCGTGTGGACCGGCGGCGACGTGCATCTTTACTCGAACCATCTCGACCAGGCGCGGCTGCAGCTTTCGCGTGAGCCGCGGCCGCTGCCGCGCCTGACCATCCGCGAGCGCGGGCAGGGGCTGTTCGACTACGAGCCCGAGGACTTCGCGTTCGACGGCTACGATCCGCACCCGCACATCGCGGCGCCGGTGGCAATTTGACGACAGGGCATTGCCCTTGGCCGTAAACGGTGAGAAAATTGCGGTGGCGGAATGGAAACGTTCGCGGGCTTCCCGCGTTCGATCCAATTGTCAGACAGGAGAATAAATATGCTTCGCAAAGTGATGACGATGGTGCTGATCGGCGGATCGCTCGCGATTGCCGCGTGCAACACCGTTCGCGGCGCCGCCGAGGACGTCAACTCGGCCGCCAACGAGGTCGACAAGGCCACCTGAGCCGAATTGCGGCCGCTCGCCCGTATCGGGTGACGCGGCTCGCCTGAACCAAAGAAAAGCCCCGCCGACGCAAACCGGCGGGGCTTTTTTTGCTTGTATCCCAGCGAAGGGAGGGATCCAGTCTGGGCTCCTGCTTTCGCAGGAGCGCTTCACGCCTTCAGATAGTCCCCGGCATCGGCATCGGTGCCGTTGCCGGACGGCGTGACCGCCGCCAGCGGGTCGAGGTTGACCGCTGCTTCCGGGCCCTGGGCGAGCTCGGCGGCATGCTCCTCGGCGGCGCTGTTCGGAAGGATCAGCGACTCCTGGATCTTGCGCTGGGCGGCGCGCAAGGCGGTGTCGCGGCTGGTCGCGGCAACGCGCAGGCGGTTCATGCCGGCACCGGTCCCGGCCGGGATCAGGCGGCCGACGATGACGTTCTCCTTGAGGCCGTTGAGCGTGTCGATCTTGCCCTGCACCGAAGCCTCGGTGAGCACCCGCGTGGTCTCCTGGAACGACGCCGCCGAGATGAAGCTGCGGGTCTGCAGCGACGCCTTGGTGATGCCCAGCAGCACCGGCTTGCCCTCGGCCTTCTTCTGCTTCTTCTCGAGCTTGGAGTTGATCTCGTCCATCTCCTCGCGGTCGACCTGCTCGCCCGCGAGCAGGGTGGTCGAGCCGCCGTCGGTGATCTCGACCTTCTGCAGCATCTGGCGAACGATCACCTCGATGTGCTTGTCGTTGATCTTGACGCCCTGGAGGCGGTAGACCTCCTGGATCTCGCTGACGAGATATTCGGCGAGCGCTTCGACGCCGAGCACCTCGAGGATGTCGTGCGGATCGGGCGACCCGCCGACGAGGTTGTCGCCGCGCTTAACGTAATCGCCTTCCTGGACGTCGATCACCTTGGACTTGGGCACCAGATACTCGACCGGGTCCGTCCCGTCGTCGGGGATGATC
>NZ_JANPKO010000017.1:0-7755 GCF_031426035.1 Sphingomonas sp.
CTGGGCGCGATGGGCTACAAGTTCCAGTTCGTCACTTTGGCCGGCTTCCACAGCCTCAACCATGCGATGTTCGAGCTCGCCGGCGGCTACCGCGACCGCGGCATGTCGGCTTATTCCGAGCTGCAGCAGGCCGAGTTCGCCTCCGAGGCCGACGGCTACACCGCGACCCGCCACCAGCGCGAGGTCGGCACCGGATACTTCGACGCCATCGCCACCGCCATTTCGGCCGGCGCCGCATCGACCGTGGCCCTCAAGGAATCCACCGAAGCCGCCCAGTTTGTCGCGGCCGAGTAAGGGAGTGAGCAGCATGGCACAGCGTTATTGGGTGATCGGCGGCGAATACCGCGACTGCCAATTCGACGAAGTGGTCCCGGGCACGGAAGAAATTTCCGGCCCGTTCCCCGACGCGATGCGCGCGCGCACCGAGTGGCAGCGCCTGACCTTCCGCGACCGCTGCGCCGCGACCACCCGCTACGTGAGCGCCCAAGAAGCGCGCGTGTGAACGATACGATCGAGCGGCCGCGCGTCGCGGCCGCGCCCTCGGCGGTCGCCGGGGCCGACGCCATATTGTCCCCCGACGCGCTCGATTTCATCGCCGAGCTCCACGTCCGCTTCGATGCCCGCCGCCGCGCCCTGCTCGACGCCCGCGCCGAGCGCCAGCTGCGCTTCGATGTCGGCGAGCTGCCCGATTTCCTCTCCGAAACAAAAGACATCCGCGACGCCGAATGGACCGTCGGCGCGATTCCCGCCGACCTCCAGGACCGCCGAGTCGAGATCACCGGGCCGACCAACGCCAAGATGATCATCAACGCGCTCAACTCGGGCGCCAAGGTGTTCATGGCCGACTTCGAGGACGCCACCGCGCCGCTGTGGGACGAACTGATCCAGGGCCAGGCCAACCTCCGCGGCCGTTGGCAAGGCCGCCTCGACTTCACCGACGACACCAGCGGCAAGCACTATGCGATCGGCGACGACCCCGCGGTGCTGCTCGTCCGCCCGCGCGGCTGGCACCTCGACGAGCGTCACCTTACTGTCGACGGCCGCGCGGTCGCCGGCGGCCTGGTCGATTTCGGCCTCTATCTGTTTCACAACGCCCGCGCCGCGCTCGACGCCGGCTCGGGCCCCTATTTCTACCTCCCCAAGCTCGAGAGCCACCACGAGGCCGCGCTATGGAGCGACGTGTTTGCTTATGCCGAGCAACGCCTCGGTCTCGCGCGCGGGACGATCAAGGTCACGGTGCTGATCGAAACCATCCCCGCAGCGTTCGAGATGGACGAGATCCTCTACGCGCTCAAAGAAAACATCGTCGGCCTCAACTGCGGCCGCTGGGACTATATTTTTTCTACGATCAAGCGCCTCGGTCGCACCCCCGACCGCCTGACCCCCGACCGCTCGGCGATGACCATGGATAAGGCCTTCCTCGCCGCTTACTCGCTGCGCCTGATCGCCACCTGCCACCGCCGCGGCGCCTTCGCGATGGGCGGCATGTCGGCGTTCATCCCGGTCAAGGGCGACGAGGCGGCGAATGAGTTGGCAATGGAAAAGGTCCGCGCCGATAAAGAGCGCGAGGTCGCCAACGGCCACGACGGTACCTGGGTCGCGCACCCCGCGCTGGTCGCGGTCGCGCTCGAGGCCTTCGAAGCGATGCCCGGCCCCAACCAGCTCGACAAAATCCCGGACAACATCCCCGGCCGCGAGGAAATGCTCGAGCTGCATACGGGCGAGCGGACCGAGGACGGCGCGCGCGAGAACATCCGCGTCGGTGTCCAATATCTCGCTGCCTGGCTCGGCGGGAAGGGCGCGGTGCCGCTCTACAATCTGATGGAAGACGCCGCGACCGCCGAAATCTGCCGCTCGCAACTATGGCAATGGCTGCGCTTCGAAGCGCCGCTGTCGAATGGCCAGACCTTCACCCGCCCCCTGTTCGACCGCCTGTTCGACACCGAACTCGTCCGCCTCGCCGATGTGCCGAACATCCAGGAAGCAGCCGCGCTATTCCGCCAGATGGTGACCGCGGAAGAGTTCGAGGAATTCCTGACCCTCCCGGCCTACGAACTGCTCGACTGAACCACGTCGACATTCGACTTACGGCGGACAGTCCCCCCTCCACGCGCGTTCAATATCTCAACGGAACGACCGTTGCAGTTCTTGACGCACTTCGCGTGAGCCACGTTGGGCGAGCTCGTAAGCATCGAGCTTTTGATCGATGTCAGTGATGTACCGGGTCAGGTCGCGATCCATTCCGGAAGCGGCGCGCAATTGCTCCACGGCGCTGGCGATCAACTTCCTCTCCATGCCGGCCTGGCACGACGCCGGAAGCGTTCGGATCACGGCACCCTCTACCTCTCGAACTTGTTCGCCGCACCGGGAGCGGATGCTCTCCTGGACCGAGTAAGGCATCTCTCGGCGAATGCGGTCGCGGTAGGGAGGAACATCCCTGATATTTGCGTCGATCGTCCGCAAGCCAAGATAATGAAGGTCAAGCCGCTCGCGCAGCTGCTGGTCGCCGATGCGCGAGAGACCGCCGGTCGCGACGAGCTCGTCGTAGGTGAAGCGACGCATTGGCCGCTGCCTAATTTGTGAGGCCTGGTAAGCGTTGACAAGAAACCCCTCGCCGATGTCCGCATCAGGCGACAAAAATCCTTCAAGCGCCTTGAGCGCATGATGCCGGACGCTTTTGTATTAGAGTTGCCGTCCTGCGAGATCGATCTCGTTAGTCCGCAAGTCTTCGATCAGCCGCATACGGTCGGTTCTGGCCGCCGTCTCGGTCAGGCGCGCCTGGTTCCAATTATTTGCCTGGATACCAAGGAACACGCCCACGAAAACGATCAACACGTCGATCAAAACTGCGAACCAATTATGGCTTGTGACATGCTCGCGGATTTGGCGAATGGCCATCGTGATCCCCTCTGCGGACCCCAAGCGAGCGTGTTGTAGCATTGCCGATCGTGTTTCGCTCGCCTCATGGCAGCAAGGCCAGCTTTGTCGCGCACGCAATCCGTGCCGGTCCAAGCCACTCATGCCTGCTTTCCCCACAAAGGCAGACCGTTGCGCGCCAACAAAAAGGGCGCCGCGGATTGCTCCGGGCGCCCTTTTGGTTCGGTTAGAAGGGGAGGCCTAGGCCGCCTTCTTCTCTTCCTTCGGCAGTGCCTTCTTGGCCTGCGCGATGATCGCCGAGAACGCTTCACCCTCGTGCATCGCGATGTCGGCCAAAACCTTCCGGTCGAGGTCGATGTTCGCCAGCTTGAGCGCGTGGATGAACTGCCCGTAGGTCAGCCCCTCGGCGCGCACCGCGGCGTTGATGCGCTGGATCCACAGCGCGCGGAACGAGCGCTTCTTCACCTTGCGGTCGCGGTAGGCGTATTGCCCGGCCTTCTCGACCGCTTGGCGGGCGATGCGGATGGTGTTCTTGCGGCGACCGTAATAGCCCTTGGCCTGGTCGAGGATCCGCTTGTGCTTGGCGCGCGTGGTTACGCCGCGCTTGATGCGTGCCATGTCCCGCTACTCCTTACTTGAGGCCGTAGGGCGCCCAAAGCTTCACCCGCGCCGTATCGGCGTCGGCGAGAACTTCGGTGCCGCGGTTCTGGCGGATATACTTTGCGTTGTGGCTAATCAGGCGGTGGCGCTTGCCGGCAACGCCGTGCTTGACCTTCCCGCTGGCCGTCAGAGAGAAGCGTTTCTTGACGCCGCTCTTGGTCTTGAGCTTGGGCATTTTCGTCTCCTTGCTGCCCGCGCGATCCTGAGATCGGGGGCGACATTAGCGAACTGCCACGGCAGCCCTAACTGGCCGGGCCGTTCGTTTTCCACTGATCTGGAAGGTGAGCGCCTATAAGGGCGGGTCCCTCGATTGGCAAGGAGCGAGTCGCCATGGCGCATGACCAGCAAGGACCTTCGGGCGGGGTCACCGCCCACCTCACCATCCGCGATAACCGCGCCGCCGAGGCGATCGGCTTTTACGCCAAGGCGTTCGGCGCCGAGGAAGCGATGCCCGCGGTCAAGGAGGAGGGGGGCGAGCGGATCATGCACGCGCACCTGCTGCTCAACGGCGGCCATCTCATGCTCAACGACGATTTTCCCGAATATGGCGGCGCCGCGAGCCCGCCGGGCAGCGTCACCCTCCACCTACAGGTGAGCGACGCCGACGCAGCGTGGAATAGCGCGCTGGAAGCCGGCGCCACCGAGAAGATGCCGCTCGCCGACCAATTCTGGGGCGACCGCTACGGCCAGGTCACCGACCCGTTCGGCCATACATGGTCGATCGGCGCGCCGGCGGTGCCGAAGCAGGATTAAGCGCCCCCCGCCGTCAGTGCGAGGAGCGGTGGCGACGCGGCAATCCAGATTTTCACACGAAGGCACGAAGAAGCAGGAAGGCGCGAAGAGCAGGCACACCGGGCGAAGCCCAAGCAATCTCTTCGTGCCTAAATTCGTGCCTTCGTGCCTTCGTGTGAACCCTCTGGATTGCGTCGCTTCGCTCGCCATGTCGGAAGGTGAACCTGCCCCAAAGCCCGTATCCCCAGCGCGGCACGCCGCTGCCGCCGCGGCGTTGAACTGGCCTGATTCGCCAGGAGCAACACCATGCCCGACAAGACCATCGTAGACCTCAGCGAAGCGATGCGCGACATTGACTTCTGCCTGCTCACCACGATCGGCGAGCGCGGCGGATTGCGCGCGCGCCCGATGAGCAACAACCGCGAGGTCGACTTCACCGGCGACTGCTTCTTCTTCACCTGCGGCGACACCCGCAAGGTCGCCGACATCGAACGCGATCCCGCCGTCGCGCTCGGCTTTCAGGGCAAGGCCTCGCTGCTCGGCGCACCCGGCATTTTCATCTCGGCCGAGGGCCGCGCCGAGCTGATCCGCGACAAGGCGGCGTTCGCCGAGCATTGGGTCAAGGATCTCGACCGCTGGTTCGAAGCCGGCATCGACACCCCCGGCCTGACCTTGATCAAGGCCCGCGCCGAACGCATTCATTATTGGGACGGCGCCGACGAAGGCGAAATCGCGCTCTAGGCTTCGCCAGCTCAGTCATGCGCCGCGTAATCCTCGGCGCCCATGAAGTGCAGCGAGACGTAGGGTTCATCGCCCACCACCCAGCTGTCGTGCCCGGGC
This sequence comes from Sphingomonas sp., assembly GCF_031426035.1. Taxonomy (GTDB): domain Bacteria; phylum Pseudomonadota; class Alphaproteobacteria; order Sphingomonadales; family Sphingomonadaceae; genus Sphingomicrobium. The sequence goes on from NZ_JANPKO010000017.1 coordinate 5,110, forward strand.
GGAATGTAGAACAAATCGCCGGCGCGCATCTCGATCACGCGCCCGTCGTCCATCGCCGCCACCGCGCAGCCCGACACCACCATCCCGACATGCTCGACCAGGCACGATGTCTGGCCGAGCGCGGCGCCGACATGCACCGACCATTTCCACCCCGGCTGATAGGTCGCGCGCCCGATCGTCATCCCGCGGAGGCTGACCAGCTCGAATTTGCCTAAGTCGAACTCGCGGACCTCGTCCGGCGCCTCGAACCGCTTGAGGACGACCTCCAGATCCATCAGTCGAACAGGCTGGACACCGAGCTTTCATCGGCAATCCGGCGGATCGCCTCGGCCAGCAGCGGCGCGATGGTCAGGCGGCGGATCTTGCCGTCCTTGGCGTCGGGCTCGCCGCTGGTGATGGTGTCGGTGACCACCAGCTCGGCCAATTCCGACGCCGCGACGCGCGCCGCGGCGCCGCCCGACAGCACGCCGTGGGTCGAGTAAGCGAACACGTCGACGGCGCCCTGCTGCTTGAGCGCCGAGGCGGCGTTGCACAGCGTCCCCGCCGAATCGACGATGTCGTCAATCAGGATGCAGGTGCGGTTGGAGACGTCGCCGATGATGTTCATCACCTCCGATTCGCCGGCGCGCTCGCGGCGCTTGTCGACGATCGCCAGCGGCACGTTGCCGATGCGCTTGGCCAGGCTGCGCGCGCGCACCACCCCGCCGACGTCCGGCGAGACGACGGTCAGCTCGCGCTTGCCGAAGCGCGCCTTGATGTCGGCCGCGATCACCGGCGAGGCGAACAGATTGTCGGTCGGGATATCGAAAAAGCCTTGGATCTGGCCCGCGTGCAAATCGATCGATAGCACCCGGTTGGCCCCCGCGACGGTGATCAGATTGGCGACCAATTTGGCCGAAATCGGCGTGCGCGGCCCCGGCTTGCGGTCCTGCCGCGCGTAGCCGAAATAGGGCAGCACCGCGGTGATCCGCTTGGCCGAAGCGCGCCTCAGCGCGTCGATGCAGATCAGCAATTCCATCAGATTGTCGTTGGCCGGATAGGACGTCGACTGGAGCACGAACACGTCCTCGCCGCGGACGTTCTCGTTGATCTCGACGAACACCTCCTCGTCGGCGAAGCGGCGCACGCTGGCCTGGGTCAGCTTGACCTCGAGATAGTCGGCGATCGAGCGGGCCAGCGGCAAATTGCTGTTCCCGGCGAGCAGTTTCATGTGTTTCGGTCCCCCAAGGCGCGGCGTCAGCGCCGCCTTAGCCAGCCCCGCCCGGATGCGCAAAGGTTGCGGGGGGCAGCGCGGGCGTTAAAGCGCTGGCGATGACCGCCGACCGCCTGATCATCGCTCTCGCCCAGATGAACCAGCGCGTCGGCGACCTCGCGGCCAACGCCGCGGCGATGCTCGCCATGCGCGACCAGGCCAAGGGCGCCGACCTCCTGCTGTGCCCCGAGCTCCAGCTCACCGGCTACCCGCCCGAGGACCTCGTGCTCAAGCCCGAGTTCGTGCGGCGCACGATGGCGGCGGCCGAGCGGCTGGTCGACGCCACCGCCGCGCCCGGCCCGGCGATGCTGATCGGCACCCTCGTCCACGAAGGCGGCCTGACCTACAACGCGGTGCTGCTCGCCGACGGCGGCCAGGTCATCGGCCGCACGCTCAAGCGCGAATTGCCCAACTACGGCACGTTCGACGAGAAGCGCGTGTTCGCTCCCGGCCCGCTGCCCGAGCCGCTCGAGTTCCGCGGGATAAAACTCGGCGTGCCGATCTGCGAGGACATCTGGCAGGAATCGGTGTGCGCCCACCTCGCCGCGGCCGGCGCCGAAATCCTGCTCGTCCCCAACGGCAGCCCGTACGAGATCGACAAGGACGATTTGCGCCAGCGCCTGGTGCGCAGCCGCGTCACCATCACCGGCCTGCCGCTCGTCTATTTGAACCGCGTCGGCGGCCAGGACGAACTGGCGTTCGACGGCTCCTCCTTCGTCATGCACCCGGACGGTGAACTGGTGGTCCAGCAGCCCGACTGGGAAGAAGACCTCCTCCTCACCGAATGGAATCGCGAGGGCGCCAAGAACGGGGGCGGCTGGCGCTGCGCCACCCGCGCCTCCCACGCGCTCGATCCGTTTCCGGAAGACGTCTACCGCGCGATGATGGTCGCCCTGCGCGATTACGTGACTCGCAACGGTTTCCCCGGGATCATCCTCGGCCTGTCGGGCGGGATCGACAGCGCGCTGTCCGCCGCGGTCGCGGTCGATGCGCTCGGCCCGGACAAGGTGTGGGGCGTCATGCTCCCGTCCAAATACACCTCGACCGAAAGCCTCGAGGACGCCGCCGAATGCGCCCGCCTGCTCGGCTGCCGCCACGACAGCGTCCCGATCGTCCCCGCGGTCGACGCGCTCGCCGCCATGCTACCCGACGTGTCGGGCCTCGCCGCGGAAAACATCCAGGCGCGCCTGCGCATGGTCGCGCTGATGGCGCTTTCCAACGCCCACGGGCACATGCTGCTGACCACCGGCAACAAGTCCGAAATGTCGGTCGGCTACGCCACCCTCTACGGCGACATGGCGGGCGGTTTTTCCGTCCTCAAGGATGCCTACAAGTCGACCGTCTTCGCGCTGTCCAAATGGCGCAACCGCGCCCGCCCCGACGGCGCGCTCGGC
>NZ_JANPKO010000018.1:0-3155 GCF_031426035.1 Sphingomonas sp.
GGCGTGCAAATTCCTCGAGCGGCTGCGCGATGCCGGGCACGAGGTGCTCGGGGTCCCGGGCAACCACGATGTCCCGCTGTACGATGTGCTGCGGCGCTTTTTGTCGCCGCTGACGCGCTACCGCCGCTTCATCGACGACGAATTGTGCCCGTTCCACGAGTTCTCGGGCGCCGCGGTGCTCGGCATCAACACCGCGCGCTCGCTGACCTTCAAGGACGGCAGCATCAGCCACGAGCAGATGGATTTCATTCGCGAGACTTTCGCGCGCACCCTGGAAAGCTCGATGCGCATCCTGGTTACCCACCACCCGCTGTTCGCGCTGCCGGTCGGCGACGGGCCCGAGCTGGGCAAGGCGATCGGCCGCCAGGAGCTTGCGCTCGATGCGATCGGCGATGCCGGGGTCGATCTCTTGCTCGCCGGGCACAACCACCGCGCCTCGACCCACGACGCGCGCGACCTCGTCACCCGCTCGGGCTCGGCCTTGGTGGTCCAGGCCGGCACCGCGACCTCGACCCGCCTGCGCGACGAGGAGCAGAGCTTCAACCGCATCGATATCGAAGGCGACGCGGTGACCGTCACGGTCCAGGCCTGGGCCGGTGACAAATTCGCCTCGTCCGACGGCCAGCGCTTCGTCCGCGAGGGCGACCGCTGGCGGGTCTCGACCCACATCGCCGAACCCGCCGACTGACGCTTGTCGGCCCCGCCACCGCAGGCCTACAGGCGCGTCATGTCCACCGCCCCCGACAGCCACTTCGATCTCCAGGATTTCGTCCGCCGCGTGCTTGCCGAGGATTTGGGCAAGGGCGGCGACATCACCTCCAAGTCGACGATCGCCTCCGACGCGCGGTTTTCCGCCGCGATGAACTGCCGCGAGCCGATCACGCTGGCCGGGCTCGACATCGCCGCCGCTTTCTTCCGCGCGCTCGACCGCGAGGTGCGCATCGAGCGCCCGGTCAATGACGGCGACAGCGTGCCGGCGGGGACCGTCCTGATGCGCCTCGACGGCAATGCCCGCGCGATGCTCGCCGCCGAGCGCTCGGCGCTCAACACGCTGCAGCATCTGTCGGGGATCGCGACGCTGACCCGGCGCTACGCCGACGCCATCGCCGGCACCGGCGCGGTGCTGCTCGACACGCGAAAAACCATCCCCGGGCTGCGCCTGCTCGATAAATATGCCGCGCGCATGGGCGGGGCGGAAAACCACCGCATGCGGCTCGACGACGGGGTGCTGATCAAGGACAATCATGTCGCGGTGGCCGGCGGGGTGGGGGAGGCGGTGCGCGCCGCCCAGGCCGCCGCGACCGGGCTCGAGGTCCAGGTCGAGGTTGACCGCCTCGACCAGATCGAGGTCGCGCTGGCCGCCGGCGCCGACCGCCTGCTGCTCGACAACATGCCGCCGGCCACGCTGCGCGAGGCGGTCGCGCTGGTCGCCGGGCGGGTCAAGTGCGAGGCGTCGGGCGGGGTCAACCTCGACACCATCCGCGCGATCGCCGAGACCGGGGTGGATTTTATTTCGGTCGGCCGCATCACCCAGTCCGCCCCGGCGGTCGACATCGGGCTCGACTACGCGCTGCAATAGGGGAACCGCGGGCGCCAGCGCGCCTTTTGCTTCGCATCGCCCGCGTTTATTTCTATAGGGGCGCCGAATTCCGGGAGAGACGTCAGTGTTCAAGGGGCTCAAGCCCATCGTTTACGGCGGCCGCGAGGTGTGGCCGCTGGTCGAAGGCGGCAAAGGCGTTTCCGCCACCAACCACATGAGCTCGGGCGCGTGGGCCGCGGCCGGCGGGATCGGCACGGTCAGCGCGGTCAACGCCGACAGCTATGACGCCGAGGGGCGCATCATCCCGCAAGTCTACCAGGCGCTGACCCGCCGCGAGCGCCACGAGGAGCTGGTCCAGTTCGCGATCGACGGCGCAGTCGCGCAGGTCGAGCGCGCGCACGAGATCGCCGGCGGCAACGGCGCCATCAACATCAACGTGCTGTGGGAAATGGGCGGCGCCCAGCGCGTGCTCGAAGGCGTGCTGTCGCGCACCAAGGGGCTCGTCGCGGGGGTCACCTGCGGCGCCGGCATGCCGTATAAATTGAGCGAGATCGCCGCCTCGCACGGCGTCTCCTATCTGCCGATCATCAGCTCGGGCCGCGCCTTCCGCGCGCTGTGGAAACGCGCCTATCACAAGGCCGCCGAATGGCTGTCGGCGGTGGTCTACGAGGACCCGTGGCTGGCCGGCGGGCACAATGGCCTGTCGAACGCCGAGGATCCCCGCGCGCCGCAGGACCCGTATCCGCGGGTCAAGGAATTGCGCGAGGTAATGCGCGAGGGCGGCATCCCCGACAGCGTGCCGATCGTCATGGCGGGCGGCGTGTGGCGGCTCGACGAGTGGGACAATTGGATCGACAATCCCGAGCTCGGCCAGATCGTCTTCCAGTTCGGCACGCGGCCGCTGCTGACCCAGGAAAGCCCGATCCCGCCGGGGTGGAAGGCGCGGCTGATGACGCTCGAGGAAGGCGACATTTTGCTCCACCGCTTCTCGCCCACCGGCTTCTATTCGTCGGCGGTGTTGAACCCGTTCCTGCGCTGGCTCGAGGCGCGCTCGGAGCGCCAGATCGCGTTCACCAAGGAAGCGATCGGCGAGCATGCGTTCGAACTCGACGTCGGCATCGGCACCAAGAAGAATTACTGGGTGACCAAGGGCGATTTGCAGCACGCGCGCGAATGGTATGGCGCGGGCTTCACCAACGCCATGAAGACCCCCGACGACACTCTGGTGTTCGTCACGCCCGAGGACGAGAAGATCATCCGCAAGGACCAGGCCGACTGCATGGGCTGCCTGTCGCAATGCGCGTTCTCGAGCTGGGCCGACAACGAGAAGAATAGTACGGGGCGGCTGGCCGACCCGCGCTCGTTCTGCATCCAGAAGACGCTGCAGGACATCGCCCACGGCGGCCCGGTCGACCAGAATCTGATGTTCGCCGGCCACTCCGCGTTCCGCTTCAAGACCGACCCGTTCTACTCCAACGGCTTCGTCCCCACGGTCAAGCAATTGGTCGACCGGATTTTGACGGGGGCGTGATGAAACGCGTTCTTGCCCTCGCCTTGTTGTGCGCAGCATTTCCCGCCGCGGCGCAGGACAAGCAACCGCCGTACTGGGCGTCGA
>NZ_JANPKO010000019.1:0-3156 GCF_031426035.1 Sphingomonas sp.
GGCCAGCACCGGCCCGCTGTTGCGCGCGTTCAAGGCGATGACGATCTCGGCCAGCAGCACCAGCGCGATCAGCAGCCCGAAGGGAAGAGTGGCGGTGAAGCCCGAGCGGAGCTTGGCAAAGTCGACGTCGAGCATCATCACCACGAACAGGAACAGCACCGCGACCGCGCCGACGTAGACGATGACGAGCAGCATCGCGATGAACTCGGCCCCGACCAGCAGCATCAGCCCGGCCGCGTTGACGAAAGCGAGGATCAGCCACAGCACGCTGTGCACCGGGTTGCGCGCGAAGATCACCAGCACCGCGGAGGCGATGGTCAGCGTGGCGAACAGATAAAAGGCGAGGAGGGCGATCATGCGGTGGCCGGGCGCTTATCGGTAGGGTGCGTCGGCGGCAAGGTTGGCGGCGATGGCCTGCTCCCACTTGTCGCCGTTGGCGAGCAATTTGGCCTTGTCGTAGAGCAATTCCTCGCGCGTTTCGGTTGCGAACTCGAGGTTGGGGCCTTCGACGATGGCATCGACCGGGCACGCTTCCTGGCACAGCCCGCAATAGATGCATTTGACCATGTCGATGTCGTAGCGGGTGGTCCGGCGGGACCCGTCCTCGCGCGGCTCGGCCTCAATGGTGATCGCCAGCGCGGGGCAGATCGCCTCGCACAATTTGCACGCGATGCAGCGCTCCTCGCCATTGGGGTAGCGGCGCAAGGCATGCTCGCCGCGGAAGCGCGGGCTTTGCGGCGTCTTCTCATACGGGTAGTTGATGGTCGCCTTGGGCTTGAAGAAATACTTCAGCGTCAGCGCATGGGCGCGGAGGAATTCCCACAGCGCAAAGGCCTTGATGTGGCGGGCGATCATGCGGCGGCTCCATAACGGGTAAACATCAGCCAGCCCGAAACGAGGACCACGAACAGCAGCGACAGCGGCAGGAAGATCTTCCAGCCGAGCCGCATCAACTGGTCGTAGCGGTAGCGCGGCACGGTCGCCTTGACCCAGCCGAACACGAAGAAGAAAAACCCCATCTTGGCAATCAGCCAGATCCAGCCCGGGATATCGAACCATGGGATCAGATCGACGTTGAGCGGCGGCAGGAACCCGCCCCAGAACAGGATCGCGTTCAAGGCGCACATCAGGATGACGTTGGCGTATTCGCCGAGCCAGAACAGAGCGAACGCCATCGACGAATATTCGGTCTGGTGGCCGGCGACCAGCTCGCTCTCGGCCTCGACCAGGTCGAACGGGGTGCGGAAGGTCTCGGCCATCGACGAGATCAGGAACACCACCGCCATCGGGAACAGCAAGGGGTTGAAGCCGAAGCCGTTGAACAGGCCCAGCACATGGCCCTGCTGGGCGAGCACGATCGCGGTCAAATTGAAGCTGTTGGCGTAGAGCACGACGCTGATTAGGACGAAGCCGATCGACACTTCGTAGCTGACCATCTGCGCCGCCGCGCGGAGCGCCGCGAAGAACGGATATTTGGAGTTGGACGCCCAGCCCGCAATTATCACACCGTAGACCCCGAGCGACGAGGCGGCGAGGATGTAGAGCAGGCCGACGTTGATGTCGGTCAGCACCACCCCGACGTCGAACGGCACCACCGCCCACACGATCAGCGCGACGGTGAACGTGATGATCGGCGCGATCAGGAACAGCCCCTTGTTGGCGCTGGTCGGGATGATGGTTTCCTTGAGGAACACCTTCAATCCGTCGGCAAAGCTCTGCAGCACCCCCCACGGTCCGACGACGTTGGGCCCGCGACGGAGCGCGATCGCGGCCCAGATCTTGCGCTCGGCGTAGATGATCATTGCCACCGCCAACATCAGCGGCAGCGCGATGAGCAGGATCCCGGCGACGGTGGCGAGGAACCACGACCAATCGTAAGTCAGCCCCCAGGACTGGAACTGAGCAGTCATGCTAGTTCCCCTGCGGCTTTATGAAAACTATCAAAACTACGAGCCAAAGCAGGAAGATTGCCGTCACGCTGTAGGCGAACACGGCCCATCTGCGCCGCCACTTGGGGTCGTTGGGCGCCAAGTCGAACTGCAACGAGACGACAACCACCATCAAAATTGCCACGCAGGCAAGGCCGAATATAGTGCCGCCATTTTCGAACATGCCTCACTCCGCGGCCTCCAGCATGGTCTGGCCGTGGACCAGTTCCTCCGAGCAGCGGCGCATGGTCGGGCTGGCGCGGCAGATCGCATTGGTCAGATAATAGTCGCGGATCGGGAAGGTGATCGCGCCGTCGGCCTTGGCGGCGAGCGCGGGCGGCGCCCACGGCAAGTCGATCAGACCGTCGCGGCCGAGTTGCGGGAAGTCGGCGATCATCGCCGCGCGCAATTGGTCGAAGCTGTCCCACGGCAGCGGCGCGCCGATGAGCTCGGACACCGCGCGGAAAATGCTCCAGTCCTCGCGCGCCTCGCCCGGCGGGAAGGTCGCTTTCTCGCCACGTTGCACGCGCCCTTCGAGGTTGACGTAGGTGCCGTGCTTTTCGGCATAGGACGCGGCGGGGAGGACGAGGTCGGCCTGGCGCGCGCCTTCGTCGCCGTGGTGGCCGATGTAGACTTTGTAAGCATTGGAAAAACGCTTGGGATCGACCTCGTCGGCGCCGAGCAGGAGGAGCAGCTCGGGCTTGGCCTTCTCGAGGTCGGCGATGCCGCCTTTTTGCGCGAAGCCGAGGATCAGCCCGGCCATGCGTGACGCCGCGGTGTGGATGACGTTGAAGCCGTTCCAGCCGTCACGGACGAGTTTGAGCGTGTCGGCGGCCTTGAGCGCGGCGCCGAGCGCGTTCGCGGCAAGGGCCCCCGGGCCGACGATCAGCGCCGGGCGTTCGGCGGCGGCAAACGCGTCGGCCGCGGCCTTGGGCAGCTTGCCGAGCAATTTGAGATCGTTGCCTAGCCATTCGACGGGCAGGCCGAGGTCGGCTTCGGGGCCGATCCCGAACACCTTGGCGCTCTTGCGCGCGGCCTTGCGGATGCGGGTGTTAACCAGCGGCGCTTCCCACCGCGGGTTGGTCCCCACGAGGAGAATCGCGTCGGCACTCTCGATTCCCGCGATGGTCGAGTTGAAGGCCACCGCCGCGAGGCTGGTGACGTCGTAGGCGAGCCCGGTCTGGCGCCCCTCGAGCAGGCCCGAGGCGCGCCCTTCGAGCAATTTACG
>NZ_JANPKO010000020.1:0-2373 GCF_031426035.1 Sphingomonas sp.
ATATTCGACGCCGTTCTCGACGCGGACATCCTGGTGCTGGTGATTGTAATTCTCGACCGCCACCGAAAAGCGCACCGCCGGATAGCCCGCGTTCAAGAACTCGGTGTGGTCGCCGCCGCGGCCGTGGCGGTCGTTGCGCCAGATTGGCCGCACGTCGAGGCCGATCTGGGGCAGCCGCTCGGCGAGAGAGTCGAGGAAGCGCGAGAGGTTGCGCGAGGGCGAATCGTTCTCGCCGCCGAGGCTGCGCTGCTGCGCCGCTAGTTCCTCATGCCCCTGCCAGCGCGGCCCCTCGGAGAACAGGCGCACAGTCTTGCCGTCGCACACCCCGTCCGAGCCGCAGCTGTTGCCGATGATGTCGTTGTTCAAATTGGCGACGACGTTCCAGCCCTGCGCCTTGGCGTAGTCGGCCAGGATCTTGCCGCCGTGGAGCCCCTGCTCCTCGCCCGACAAAGCGGCGTAGACGATGGTGCCGGGGAATCTGTGCTTCGACAGCACCCGCGCCGCCTCGATCACCGCCGCGGTGCCCGAGCCGTCGTCGTTGGCCCCTGGCGCATCGGCGGTGGCGTTCATCGGGTCGGTGACGCGGCTGTCGACATGGCCGGTGATGATCACCACGTCGTTCGGCCGCTCGGCACCGCGCTGGATGGCGACCGCGTTGCACAGCCTGGTCGGCGCCGGGATGCGCCGCCCGGTGACGGTGTCGCACACCTGCTGCGTGGGCAGGCCGAAGCCCTTCAGCTCGGCTTCGGCCCAGCGGACCGCGGCCCCGATCCCGCGCTTCGGATCGGTCTGCGACGACAAGGTATGGCGGGTGCCGAAGCTGACCAGTTTCTCGACCGTCGCTCGCATTCGCGCCGCGCTGACCGGGGCCGAAATGGCGGCCAGGCGCTTGTCCTGCGGAGTGGACTGGGCAATGGCCGCGGTCGACCCGGCGGTCGCAAGCAGTACAGCAATCACCATCCTACGCATTGAACAATCTCCTCGCCCGCCCTAGCTGACATCGGGCGGCGCGCTTGGCTAGGCGCGGCTGCTTCCAACCAGGAGTTTTACCCGTGGCTACTGCCGTCCGCGTCGAGCAAACGTCCGAAGCCGAAGAAATCGCCGCGCTGGTCGCCCGCTCGCGCGCCGCGCAGGAGCAGATCGCCAACTACACCCAAGCCCAGGTCGACAATCTGATCCGAGCGATGGTGTGGGCGGTGGCCAGGCCCGAGGTCGCCGAGATGATCGCGCGCCACACCGTCGAGGAGACCCAGCTCGGCAATTACGAGGGCAAATATCTCAAGATCTTCCGCAAGACCCGCGCCGCGCTGATGGATATCATCGACGACAAGTCGGTCGGCGTGATCGAGCAGTTTCCCGAGCGCGCAATCGTCGTCTTCGCCAAGCCGGTCGGGGTGATCGGCGCGCTGTCGCCCTCGACCAACCCCGAGGCGACCCCGGTGATCAAGGCGATCAACGCGGTCAAGGGGCGCAACTCGATCGTCATCGCGCCGCACCCGCGCGCCAAGCTCACCAACAAGCTGGTGGTCGACAAGATGCGCGAGGCGCTCGTCAAGATGGGCGCCCCCGCCGATCTCGTCATCGCGATCGAGACGCCGACGATCGAGAAGACGCAACAGCTGATGAAGCAGTGCGACCGCATCCTCGCCACCGGCGGCGCGGCGATGGTTAAGGCCGCCTATGCCAGTGGCACGCCGGCGCTCGGGGTCGGCGCCGGCAATGCCGTGATCACCGTCGACGAGACCGCCGATTTGGACGACGCCGCGGAGAAAATCCGCCTCTCCAAGACGCTCGACATGGCCGCCTCCTGTTCCTCTGACAACAGCGTCCTGCTGGTCGATGCCATTCACGACCAGATGCTCGCCAAGCTGGTCGACAAGGGCGGTCTGGTGCTCGACGGCGATCAAAAGGCCAAGCTCCAGGCGGCGCTGTGGGTCGATGGCGCGCTCAACCCGAAGATCGTCGCGCAGCCGCCCGAAACGATCGCCGCGATGGCCGGTTTCGAAATCCCCGATGGGACCAAGTTCTTCATCGTCCCCGAGACCGGGACCGGGCCGAGCTATCCCTTCTCGGGCGAGAAGATGACGGTCACCATGACGCTCTACCGGGTAAAGGATATCGACGCGGCGATCGCGATGACCAACCGCATCCAGGCCTATCAGGGCCAGGGCCACAGCTGCGGCATCTATTCGACCAGCGACGCCAACATCCTCAAGCTTGCCGAGGCAACACGGACGTGCCGCGTGATGGTCAACCAGCCGCAGGCCGCGTCCAACAGTGGCAATCTGTGGAACGGCATGCGCCAGACCTTTTCATTGGGCTGCGGCAGCTGGGGCGCGACCGGCACCAGCAACAACATCAACTGGCGCGACC
>NZ_JANPKO010000021.1:0-1904 GCF_031426035.1 Sphingomonas sp.
ACCCAACCGGGGAGGACGCCGTTGCGGAATCCTCCGAATGACACCGCTGAGGGCCTGACGCTCGAGCGCGAGGCGCATGTTCCCGAACGGACGTGCGTGCTGACCCGCCGCAAGGGCAGCCGGAGTGAGCTGATCCGGCTCGCGCTCGGCCCCGACGGGTCGGTCGCGCCCGATGTCCGTGCCCGCGCGCCTGGCCGCGGGGCGTGGATTGCGGTCGGCCGCGCCGAGCTCGATGCCGCGAACTCCAAGGGCAAGTTGAGGGCCGCGCTGGCCCGCGCCTTCAAGACCAACGACCTCACGGTTCCCGCCGACCTCGGCGAGAAAACCGCCGCGGCGCTGCGCCAGGCCGCGCTCGACCGCCTCGGCATGGAAGCCAAGTCAGGGACCCTGATCAACGGCGCCGAGCGGGTTGAAGCCGCCGCCCGCGCCGGCAAGGTTCACCTGCTGGTTCACGCCGCCGACGCCGGGGAGGACGGCAACCGCCGCCTCGACCAGGCGTGGCGGGTCGGCGGGGGCAACGAACGCGGACTTATCTTTCCCGAAAGCCGATCGATCTTGTCGATGGCCTTGGGGCGCGAAAATGTGGTACATGTCGCACTGACCGATCCCGCTGCCGCCTCGCGCGTCTCGCACGCGCTTGCCCGGTGGCGCGCTTTCACTGACCCCTTGTCCGGGCTAGACGGCGGCGAACCCGCCTCGGCTGCGGCTCGGCCCGAGCTTGACGACAAAGAATTGAACGAAGGAATAGAATGACCGATCAGACCGACAAGCCGAAGCTGGGCACCCGGCCGTCGCTGGGCATCAAGCGCACGGTCGAGACCGGCAAGGTCAAGCAGAGCTTCAGCCATGGCCGCTCGAACACGGTGGTGGTCGAGGTCAAGAAGCGCCGCATCCTCGGCCGCCCCGGCGATCCGCCGGCAGCCGCCGCGCCTACGCCCGTTCCCGAAGTGCCCAAGCCGGCCGCGGCGCCGGTCGCCCGCACCCCTGCGCCGGCCGCGCCGCCGCGCCGCGCGCCGGCCGACGACATCACCACCCGCAAGGAAACCCAGGCCCGCTTGCTGCGCGAGGCCGAGGAAGCGCGCATGTCCTCGCTCGAGGAAGCGCGCCGCCGCGAGGAGCATGCCCGCTCGTCGGCGAGCGAGGAGGAGCGCCGCCGCGCAGAGGAAAACCGCCGCGCCGAGGAAGCCGCGATCGAAGCCGCCGCCCGCGCCGCCGAGGAGGCCGCGCGCGCTCCGGCCGAGCCCGAAGCTGCGTCAGCCCCGGCCGCCGCCGCCGACGAGGAAGAGGAGCGCGCGTTCCGCCGCCCCGGCCATGCTCCGGCAGCCAAGCGCCCCGAGCCCGCCCGCCACTGCCGCGGCCGCGAGGATCACCGCAAGTCGGGCAAGCTGACCGTCAGCCGCGCCCTGACCGGCGAGGACGACAGCCGCACCCGCAGCCTCGCCGCGCTGCGCCGCGCCCGCGAAAAGGAGAAGCGCGCCCACATGGCCGCCGGTCCCGCCGCCAAGCAGGTCCGCGACGTCGTCGTGCCCGAGGCGATCACCGTGCAGGAGCTCGCCAACCGCATGGCCGAGCGCGGCGCCGATCTGGTGAAAGCCCTGTTCAAGATGGGCAGCCCGGTTACGCTCACCCAGACCATCGACCAGGACACCGCCGAATTGCTGGTCACCGAGTTCGGCCACACCATCAAGCGCGTCAGCGACGCCGACATCGAGATCGGCATCGGCGACGACGAGGACGCCGCCGAGACCAAGCAGCCGCGGCCGCCGGTGGTGACCATCATGGGCCATGTCGACCACGGCAAGACCTCGCTGCTCGACGCCATCCGCGGCGCCGACGTGGTCGCCGGCGAGGCGGGCGGCATCACCCAGCACATCGGCGCCTACCAGGTGACCCTGCCCGACGCC
>NZ_JANPKO010000022.1:0-17546 GCF_031426035.1 Sphingomonas sp.
CGGACGTGCCTCCCGAACCAGCCGACCCGCTGTTCGACGGATTGCCGGAGCCGCTCGAGCCAGCGGATCCACCGCTCGACGGATTGCCGGGGCTTCCCGAACCTCGACCAGGTCAAACATGTGCCGATCAAGGAGAAGGACGGTCACCTCGAGGACTATTTATGGTTCGAGGACGTCCGCGGCTTGCTCCAGTGCGTACAGATGGGGACGATCGAGTTTCACGGCTGGGGCAGTCGCTCGGACCGGGTTGAGCATCCCGACCGGCTGGTGTTCGACCTCGATCCCGACGTCGGGCTCGATTTCGCCGCGGTGCGGGATGCCGCGCGGCGCATCCGCGACCTGATGGCCGACATGGGGCTGGTCAGCTTCCCCTTGCTGACCGGCGGCAAGGGCATCCACGTCGTCGTGCCCCTCGATGCCAGCGCCGACTGGCCGCGCGTAAAGTCGTTCGCCGAGCGCTTTTCGCGCGCGGTGGCCGAGGCCGAGCCCGAGACCTTCACCGCCAACATCCGCAAGGCCCAGCGCAAGGGCCGCATCTTCCTCGACTGGCTGCGCAACCAGCGCGGCGCGACCGCGGTGCTGCCTTACTCCGCCCGCGCCCGCGAAGGCGCACCGGTGGCGGCCCCGGTCAGCTGGGACGAGCTTGACGATTTCGCCGGCGGCAATGCCTTCTCGATTCGCGACACCGACCAATTGATCGCGCGCGCATCATCGAAGGCGCTGGCCGGCTGGGGCATCGCCAAGCAGGCGCTGCCTGACGCCTAGCCGGCGAACTTGTCCGTCGCGCGGACCAGGCCGTCGAGGATCCCCGGCTCGTTGTACAAATGGCCGCCGTCGGGGACGATGTTGAGCTCAACCTCGGGCCACGCCTGTTTGAGTGCCCACGCCGCGCGCGGCGGGGTGCAGCTGTCATGGCGGCCCTGGACGATCACGCCGGGGATGCCTTTCAGCTTGGCCGCGTCGCGCAGCAGCTGGCCGGGCTCGAGCCAACCCATGTTCGCCATGTAGTGGTTCTCGATCCGCGCCACCGCGATCGCTTTGTCGTCTTCGGTGAATTCCTCGATTACCTCGGGATTGGGGAGCAGGGTCACCGTCTCGCCCTCCCACTTGCTCCACGCCTTGGCGGCGGTCAGCTGCTCGGCGCGGTCCTCGCCGGTCAGGCGCTTGCGGTACGCTTCGACCAGATCGCCGTGCTCGGCGGGCGGGATCGGCGCGACGAACTCGACCCATTTGTCGGGGTAGATCGAGGACGCGCCGCCCTCCTTGTACAGCCAGTCGATTTCATATTGGTCGAACAGGAAGATCCCGCGCAGCACCAGCTCGGTGACCCGCTCGGGGTATTTTTCGGCATAAGCGAGCGCGAGCGTCGATCCCCAGGACCCGCCGAACACCATCCACTTGTCGATGCCGAAATGAGTCCGCAGCCGCTCGATGTCGTCGACCAAATGCCAGGTGGTGTTCGCAGTGAGGCTCGCGTGCGGCGTCGACTTGCCCGCCCCGCGCTGGTCGAACACGAGGATGTTGTAGCGCGCCGGATCGAACTGGCGGCGATGCGCCGGGCTCGATCCGCCGCCCGGCCCGCCGTGGAGGAACACCACCGGCTTTCCGTCCGGGTTGCCGCTCAGCTCCCAGTACAGGCTATGCCCGTCGCCGACATCGAGCATGCCGGTCTCGCGCGGTTCGAACTCGGGATACAAAGTGCGTCGGTCGGCTGTGTTCATGTCAAAAACTCATTTCCCGATAGACGTTCGAGACATCGCCCGCCCACTCGCCGTGGAAGCGCTCGAGCAGGCGGTCGGCGGGGGTCATGCCGCTGGCGACGACCTCGTGGAGCGGGTCGAGGAAGCCGCCTTCGTTATCGCCGGCGCTGTTCAATTCGGCGCGGCGCGATAGCCCTGCGGCGGCAATGTCGAGCACTTGGCGGGACAAATCGAGCACGGTGCCTCCACCAGGCAAAGGCGCCTCTAGCGCCAGCTTCGGAACCGCGCGGCGAAGCTCCTCGCGCTCGCCGATCGACCAGCCCTTGACCAGTTCCCACGCGGCATCGAGCGCGACGTCATCGTAGAGCAGCCCGACCCACAGCGCGGGGAGCGCGCAGATCCGCCCCCAGCGCCCGCCGTCCGCGCCGCGCATTTCGAGGAAGCTCTTGAGCCGCACCTCGGGGAACGCGGTGGAGAGATGGTCGGTGAAATCGTTGAGGCGCGGTTTCTCGCCGGGCAGCGCTGGCAGCTCGCCGTTGAGGAAATCGCGAAAGCTCTGGCCCGCGGCGTCGATATATTTGCCGTCGCGGAACACGAAGTACATCGGGACGTCGAGCGCGTAATCGCAGTAACGCCCGTAGCCGAAGCCGTCTTCGAACACGAACGGCAGCATGCCGGTGCGGTCGGGGTCGGTGTCCTCCCAGATGTGGCTGCGGAACGACTTGAAGCCGTTGGGCTTGCCCTCGGTCAGCGGCGAGTTGGCGAACAAGGCGGTGGCCACCGGCTGGAGCGCGAGCCCGATGCGGAATTTCTTCACCATGTCGGCCTCGGACGCATAGTCGAGGTTGACCTGGATGGTGCAGGTTCGCAGCATCATGTCGAGCCCGAGATCACCGACCTTGGGCATGTAGTCGAGCATGATCTTGTAGCGGCCCTTGGGCATCACCGGCAGGTCGGCGCGCGCCTTGTCTGGCCACATGCCGAGCCCGAGGAAGCCGAGCCCGAGCCGGTCGCCGACCGCCTTGCACTGGGCGAGGTGGCGCGCAGCCTCGGCGCATGTTTCGTGGAGGTTGCGCAGCGCCGCGCCGGACAGCTCGAACTGCCCGGCCGGCTCGAGGCTGATGGTGCCGTCGACTCCCGCCAGAGCGATGATCTTTCCATTCTCCTCGACCGGCCGCCAGCCGAATTCGGTCAAGCCGTTGAGGAGGTCGCGGATGCCGCCCGGCTCGTCCCACGACGGCGCGCGATGATCGGCGCAGCGATAGACGAATTTTTCGTGCTCGGTGCCGATCAGCCATTTCTCGCGCGGCTTCTCGCCACCGGAGAACACCGACAGGAGATCGTCGCGGCTCTCGATGGGCGGGCTCGCGCTGGTGTCGGTGCGGGTGGTCATGCCGGGCCGCGCTTAGCGCCAGTCCCCGGCCAGCGCCATATAGGCGGCCAAGGCGGCGAGGGCGGCGGTCTCGGCGCGCAGGATGCGCGGGCCGAGCGAAATAGCCACGGCCTTGGGCGCGGCGCGGATGGCGGCGCGCTCGTCGGGGGTGAAGCCGCCCTCGGGCCCGATCAGGATCGTCGCCGCCCCGGGCTTGAACGCGGTCGCCGCGGCCTCGCCACCGCTCTCGTCGGCGAAATAGAGGGTCCGTTCATTGCCCTTGAGGAACGCAACCAGCGCGACCGGCTCGGCGATCTCGGGCAACACCGTGCGCCCGCATTGCTCGGCCGCCTCGATCGCGATCACCTCCAGCCGCTCGAGCTTGACCCGCTCGACGATCGTCCGCTGGGTGATCACCGGCAGCAGCTTCGCCGCGCCCAATTCGGTCGCTTTCTCAACCAGCCAGTCAGTCTGCGCGCGCTTGACCGGCGCGAACGCCAACCACACGTCGGGCACGCGCTCGGCCTCGCGCGTGCGCCGCTCGACGCTCAGCGCCATGCGCTTCTTGCCCGCCTCGGCAATCCGCGCCAGCCATTCGCCGGACACACCGTCGAACAACAAGACCTCGGCTCCTTCGCCGAGCCTCAGCACATTGCCGAAGTAATTTGCCTGAGCGGGTTCCAGCTCGACCCGCCCGCCCTCGCCAAGCGCGGTTCGCACAAACAGGCGCGGCAGGCTCTTGGGCGGCCAGGCGGGGGTGGCGGGCATGGCGAAGCGGCTATTCGGCCGCTTCCAGATGCCACTTCGGGGGCTGCTCGAGGCCGCGCAGGCGCTGCTCTTCCTCGAACATATAGTCGCGGATGATCGGCGCGGCGCGGCGGTCCTTCATGAACTGGACCTGGAAGTTGGACATCCCGCCATAGCGGAACGCGCCTTCCGCCCCGGCCAGATAGAATTGCCACATGCGGTAGAAGCGCTCGTCGTACATCGCGATAATCTCGTCGCGCGCCGCGACCGTGCGGCGGTACCATTCCTCCAGCGTGAAGGCGTAATGGTAGCGCAGCGTCTCGACGTCGGACACGATCAGGCGGTGCTTCTCGGCCTCGCCGACGATCTCCGACAGCGCCGGGATGTAGCCGCCCGGGAAAATATACTTGCGCGTCCATTTGTCGGTCAGGCCGGGGCCGGTCATCCGCCCGCAACAGTGCGACAGCATGATCCCGTTAGGCGCGAGCAGCTCGCGGCACTTGGCAAAGAAGCCGGGGTAATGCGGCGTGCCGAGATGCTCGATCAGCCCGACGTTGGTGATGCGGTCGAAGGTGCCGGGGACGTCGCGGTAATCCATCAACTCGAACTTGACGCGGTCGGCGACCCCTTCCTCGGCGGCCCGCTCGCGCGCGAACTCGATCTGGTCCGAGGCCAGCGCGACGCCGAGCACGTCGACGTCGTAATGGCGGTGGAGATACAGCGCGAGCCCGCCCCAGCCGCAGCCGATGTCGAGCACCCGCATGCCGGGCTTCAAGTTGAGTTTCGACGCGATGTGGGCCTTCTTGTCGAGCTGCGCCTGCTCCAGGCCGTTGGCCGGGTCGCGATAGTAGGCGCAGGTGTATTGGCGGTCTTCGTCGAGGAATAGTTCGTATAGGCGGCGGGTCAGATTGTAGGTGTGCTCGGCGTTGCGCCGCGAGCGGGTCTTCCAATTGACCTGGTCGAGCCTCCCGGCGATCGCTCCGGCCGCCTTGGCCACCGGGCTCTTGCCCTTGAGTGCGCCAATCTTCTCGAACGGGCTGTTGTAGCGGGCCAGCAGGATGAGGTCGCGGATATCGCCCTGCTCGAGCGTGAAGCGCCCGTCCATATAGGCCTCGCCGGCCCCGACCCGCGGGTCCGATGCGATCTTCATCGCGACCCGGCTGTCGGCCAGCCGCGCGGTGACCGAAGCGATCGCGGGATCCGGGGCGCCGTAGCGCCAGGCCTTGCCGCGATGGTCGATGATCGTCAGCTCGCCGCGGCGGATGAGCTTGCGAAGCATTTTGTCGAGCAGCCACATAAGGCGAAGTTTAGTGCGGTTCCGCCGCCGATCAACCGCCGAAAGGGCGGCGATGCCGCCGTGCCGTCAGTCAGGCGTTAGACGGGCGCACTCAGCCCCTCGTCAGGCGGCGCTGCTTTGCCTAGAAGCGCCGGCGACGAGCGGAGATTACGACGACGATGGCTGCCGACACCTTGCACCCGATCGTCGCCGTGGGGCGCAATTGCTGGCGCATCGCGCGCGCCGGCGAGGCCAGCGTGGTCGTCGACGCGGCCGATTATTACCGCCACATCCGCGCCGCCATGGTGGCCGCGACCAAGCGCATCTTCATCGTCGGGTGGGACTTCGACACGCGCATCGCGCTGGCCCCCGACGACCACGGCCAGGGCGAGACGCTGGGCCGCTTCGTCCTCAACCTGGCGCACGCTAATCCAACCCGCGAAATCGACATCCTGAAGTGGAATTTCGGCGCGCTCAAGCAGTTCGCCCGGCCCGCCGCGGTGGTCTGGCTGGCGCGCTGGTGGAAGACCGAAGCGATCGATTTCCGCTTCGATTCGTCGCACCCGCCGGGCTGCAGCCACCACCAGAAAATCGTCGTCATCGACGACCAATTGGCGGCGTGCGGCGGGATCGACATTTCCACCGCGCGGTGGGACACCTCGGAGCATAAGGACGGCGATCCGCGCCGCACTGGCCCCGACGGCAAGCCCTATATGCCGTGGCACGACGCAACGATGATGATGCGCGGGCCGGTCGCGGGTCATTTGGCCGAGCTCGGCCGCGAGCGCTGGAGCAAGGCGACCAAGGCCAGGCTCGATCCGGTCAAGCCGGTCGCCGACACCCCGTGGCCGGACGGACTCGGCGTGATGTTCCGCGATGTCGACATCGCCATCGCTCGGACCCGCGCGGCGTATGACGATTTGGCCGAGATCCGGGAGATCGAGGCGCTTTTCATCGACATGATCTGCGCCGCCGAGCGCTTCATCTACGTCGAGAACCAATATTTCACGAGCGCCAAGATCGGCGCCGCGATCGCCGAACGAATGGCCGAACCCGACCCCCCGGAAATCGTGATGGTCATGCCGCGCCGGGCCGATGGCTGGCTCGAGCAGAAGGCGATGGACGGGGCGCGGCTCAAGCTGGTCGCGGCGATCGGCGCCAAGGATCGCCGCAATCGCTTCCGCGTCTATGTGCCGGTTACCGCCGGGGGCACCGACATTTACGTCCACGCCAAGGTATCGATCGTCGATGACCGACTGCTGCGGGTCGGCTCGGCCAACCTCAACAATCGCAGCCAGGGCCTCGACAGCGAATGCGACGTGATTATTGACGCCGCGCTTCCCGCCAACGCCAATACGCCGGCTACGATTACCGCGCTGCGGCACCGGCTGATCGCCGAGCACCTCGCTTGCTCGCCCGAAGAGTTTGCCGCAGCGGAAGCGAAGGCGGGATCGATGGTCGCCGCGATCGAAGCGCTGCGCGGCCCGGGCAAGTCGCTCGAGCTGCTGCCGATGGAGGGCCTGGGCGAAGCGGAGGAATTCATCGCCGAGAATGAGTTGCTCGACCCCGAGAGCCCCGACGCCATGCTCGACCCGATCGCCTCGCGCGGCCTGGCAAAAAGCTGGGCCAAGGGCCGCGCGGCAATCGGCCGCCGGCTGGGGCGGCGGTGAACGCCCCGGAAATCGTGCCCGACAGCGAGCGGCGCGGGCTGATCGGCGCGCTCCCGCCGCGGCTGCGCCCGTTTGCCTCGCTGATGCGGCTTGATCGGCCAATTGGAATTTGGCTGCTGTTCTGGCCGTGCGCGTGGAGCGTTGCGCTGGCCGGGGTCGGCGGGCGCTGGGCGCTGTTCGGCTGGTTCGCAATCGGCGCGTTCGCGATGCGCAGTGCGGGCTGCGTCTACAATGACATTGTCGACCAGGATCTCGATGCTCGGGTTGAGCGGACCCGGCTGCGCCCGCTGGCAAGCAAGCGGGTGACAGCAAGGATGGCGTGGGCGCTGGCGATCGGCCTGTGCCTGATCGGCCTCTACGTCCTTACCCATTTGACCCGCGCCGCGCAGCTGGTCGCGGTGGCCAGCCTGTTCCTGGTCGCCGCCTACCCATTCATGAAGCGCTGGACGTGGTGGCCGCAGGCGTGGCTCGGGCTGGTCTTCTCGTGGGGCGCGCTGGTCGGCTGGCCGGCGGTGACCGGCGAGATCGGCATCCCCGCCTTGTGGCTCTACGCCGGCACCGTGGCGTGGGTGATCGGCTATGACACGCTGTACGCGATCCAGGATGTCGAGGACGACGCGCTGGTAGGGGTCAAGTCGTCGGCGCGGCGCCTGGGCGATCAGGCGCCGGCCGGCGTCGCCATCTTCTACGCGCTGGCGCTGGTGCTGTGGGGTTTTGCCCTTTGGGAAGTACGGCCCGACTGGTTGGCGCTGCTCGCCTTGCTGCCTGCCGCGCTGCACCTCGCCAACCAGGCCCTGCGCGCCGATCCCAAGGACGGGCCCGGGGCGCTCGCGCTGTTCCGCTCCAATCGCATTGCCGGATTGCTGGTGTTCATGGCGATGCTGGTGGTTGGCCTCGCGGCGCGCTAACCGGTCGTCATGCTAAGCATCGAGAACGCCACCGCTATCGCGCACAAGCTTGTCGAGCGCGCGGTCGCCGCGGGCGCCAGCGCCGCCGACGTGCTGTACGCTGGCGAGCGATCGAGCAGCGTCGAAGTGCGCATGGGGGGGCTCGAGCAGGTCAACCGCTCGGAGGGCGAGCACATAGGTTTGCGCTTCTTCAACGGTTCGCGATTTGCAACTGTTGCGTCATCCAATTTTACCGACGAGGCGCTGGATTTGCTGGTCGAGCGGGCCGCCGCGATGGCCGCCGAAGCGCCTGAAGATCCTTACGCCGGCCTTGCCCCGCCCGAGCTGCTCGAGCGCGGAAAGCTGCCCGATATCGACGCCTTTGACCCCGCCGAGCCCGACCCGGCGGCGTTGCAGGCGCGCGCGGTGGCGGCGGAAAGCGCGGCGCTGGCGGTGCCCGGAGTAGCCAATTCGAACGGCGGGTCGGCTGGGGCCTCGGCGTCGACCATGGCGCTGGCGACCTCGACCGGCTTTGCTCGCGGCTACAGCGTCAGTGGGCACAGCTGCTCGGCCAGCGTCATCGCCGGCGAGGGCGAGACGATGCAGCGCGATCATGCGTGGCACAGCGCGCGCCATCTAGAGGATCTCGAGGACGCCGCCATGATCGGCCGCCGCGCCGGCGAGCGCACGGTAGCGCGGCTCAACCCCGGGCGGATCAAGGCCGGGCCGCTGCCGGTGCTGTTCGACCCGCGCTTGTCGCACACCCTGCTCGGCCATTTCATCGGCGCGATCAGCGGTGCCGTGGTGGCGCGCAAGTCGAGCTTCCTCAAGGACCGGCTGGGCGAGCGCGTGTTCGCCCCCGGCATCACCATCACCGACGACCCGCTGCGCCCGCGCGGCCTGCGCAGCCGTGCGTTCGACGGCGAAGGGCTGCCGGTTACGCGCCGCGATCTGGTCGCCGACGGAATCCTCACCACCTGGCTCGCCGATTGCGCCGCCGCGCGCCAGCTCGGCATTGCGCCGACCGGCCATGCGGTGCGCTCGGGCGGCGTCGGCCCCGGCAATCTCTATCTGGCGCCCGGCCAGCGCAGCCGCGCCGACCTGCTCGCGGCCTATCCACTGGCGATCCTGGTCACTGAATTGATCGGGCAGGGCGTCAATAGCGTCACCGGCGACTACAGCCGCGGCGCGGCCGGCTTCATCGTCCGCGGCGGCGAAATCGCCGAGCCGATCGCCGAGATCACAATCGCCTCGAACCTGATCGACATGTTTGCGACACTCGAGCCAGGCAGCGACCTCGAGTTCCGCAACGGCGTCGACGCGCCGACGATATTGGTGCCGCAAATGACCGTCGCGGCGGCCTGAGCGCGTTCAGGCTGCGGTGCCGATCCGCCACTCGCCGTCGGGCGTCCGCTCGGCCTGCTGGCCTTCGTCGAGGTGCGGCAATTGCGAAAAATCTACGATCGAGGCGGCCCGGCCGAGCGCGATCACCTTGAACTCCGCGTCGTCATGCGCGGACCGCGCGCAGGCGAAGGAAATGTCGCCGTCGCTGTCATGCACCACTAGCGCCACCGGCTCACCGGCGGCGACATGGGTGCACAGGATGCACGCTGTGTTGTGGGTGTAGACAAACCCGAACAGCTCGACTTCGTCGGTTGCGCTCATGCCGTGATTGCCGGCAGGCGAAGCCGCGGGATTTCAATCTTGGGGCAGCGGTCCATCACCACCTTGAGGCCGGCCGCCTCGGCGCGCGCCGCGGCCTCCTCATTGATCACGCCGATCTGCAGCCACACCGCCTTGGCGCCGACGAAGATCGCCTGGTCGACCGCCTCGCCGGCGGCCTGGGGTCGGCGGAAGATGTCGACGATGTCGATCGGCTCGCCGATCTGGGCGAGCTCGCGCCAGACATATTCGCCGTGGACATGCTCGCCGGTGATCTGCGGGTTGACCGGGAACACCCGGTAGCCATGGTCCTGGAGGAATTTCATCACCCCGTAGGATGGGCGGTCGGGGCGGTCCGACGCACCGACCAATGCAATGGTGCGCGCAGTGGTCAGCAGCTCGGCGATATCCTCATCACGAGTTAGCGGCATGATGTTCTCCTCGTCGCCTGCTCAATGCCTCAGGCGGCAGCGGTATCCAGCGCGGTGAGTAGTTTCTGGGCGAGTGCCGCGAAGGCTTCGGCCTCGGCCCCGGCGGCGAGCGGGGTTCCTGCGTCGGATGCCTCGCGCAACGCCAGCGACAGCGGGAGGCGGCCGAGGAAGGGCACGCCGAGCTCACCCGCCGCAGCTTCGACCCCGCCGCTGCCGAACGGATCGGACAACTCGCCGCAATGGGGGCAGGCGTAGCCGGCCATGTTCTCGACGATCCCGAGCACCGGCACCGAGGTCTTGCGGAACAGGTCGATCGCGCGGCGCGCGTCGATCAGTGACAGGTCCTGCGGGGTCGAGACGATCACCGCGCCGGCCGGCCGCGCCTTCTGGATCAGGGTCAGCTGGACGTCGCCGGTGCCCGGCGGCATGTCGACGATGAGATACTCGGCGTCGCCCCAATCGGCCTCAACCAGCTTCATCAGCGCGCCGGTCGCCATCGGTCCGCGCCACGCCAGCGCATGGCCCGGCGACACCAACTGGCCGAGCGAGAGGAATTTGATGCCGTGCGCGGCGACCGGGACCAGGCGGTCGTCATGCGCGGTCGCCTTGGCGTCGCTGCCGAGCAGGGTCGGTTGCGACGGGCCGTAGACATCGGCGTCGATCAGGCCGACCTTTTTGCCGGCGCGGGCGAGGGCGATTGCTAGATTTGCCGCGAGCGTGGATTTGCCGACGCCGCCTTTGCCGCTGCCGATTGCGATTACTGCGCGCACCATCTGTGACGCGGTCAGGGCGATTCGGGCCTCTGTCACGCCGGGTATCGCAAGTGCTTGAGAACGCAGGGAATCTTCGAGCGCGGCCTGGCCGGCCTGGTCGAGGCCGGTGGCGTCGGCGACGATCGTGGCGACGCCGCCCGCGAGCTTTTTGGAGCGGATGCGCGCCGCCTCGGGGTGGTCGTCGAGGCTGCTGAGGGTGGCCATGCCCCGCGCCATAAGCGCGCGCGCCGCCCTTGCCACTGTTTTTCGCAGCCCACGCTTCCTATAGTGGGTCCATGACGATCCTATCGGGGCTGGGCGCACGCGCTCGCGGACTCTTCAACGACGTGAAAGGCCCGTGGGGGCCGAGCGGCGGCGATGGCGGCGGGGGCGGCAAAAAAGGCGGCGGCGGAAGCGGCGGCGGCGATGGCGATCCGCCGTCACCGGGACCGTGGGGCGAACCGGCCAAGCGCCGCCCGCGCGGGCCCGGCCCGACCTCCAACGTGTCCTCGCTCGACGAGTTCATGCGGCGCAGCAAGGCGCGCTTCGGCGGCGACGGCGGCGGCGGCCTCGGCGGCGGCTTCCCCGGCCGGCCCAATAATTCGATCATCGTGTGGGGCGTGCTCGGCTTCGTCCTGCTGTGGCTGTTGTTCACCACGATGCACCGCATCGCCCCGGAAGAGCGCGGCGTGGTGTCGCGCTTCGGCCGCTACAGCCACACGCTCGGGCCCGGCATCGGGTTTACGCTTCCGTCGCCGATCGACTCGGTGCGCAAGATCGACGTCGAGAATATCCGCAACATCGACCTCGGCACCACCGGCACCGAGACGCTGATGCTGACCGGCGACCAGAACATCATCGACATCGCTTATTCGGTGCGGTGGAACATCCGCGACCCCGAGCTCTATTTGTTCGAACTGGCCCAGCCCGACGAGACCATCCGCCAGGTCGCCGAAAGCGCGATGCGCGCGGCGGTCAGCCGGGTCAGCCTCAACGACGCCATCGGCGAAGGCCGCGGCGACATCGAGACGCAGGTCGCCGACATCATGCGCCAGGTGCTCGATTCGTACCGCGCCGGGGTGCGCATCCAGGGCGTCGCGATCAAGCAGGCCGATCCGCCCAACGCGGTCAACGACGCATTCAAGGAAGTCACCGCGGCGCAGCAGGAAGCCCAGTCCTACGTCAACCAGGCGCGCGCCTATGCGCTCCAGCTGACCGCCAAGGCGCAGGGCGAAGCGACCTCGTTCGACAAGGTCTACGAGGAATATCGGCTGGCCCCCGGGGTTACCCGCCGCCGCATGTATTACGAAACGATGGAGCGCATTTTGTCCAAGGTCGACAAGACGATTGTCGAGACGCCCGGGGTGACGCCGTATCTGCCGCTGCCGCAAATCCAGAAATCGCAGCCGCGGGAGCAGGGCCAATGATGGCGCTGATCCGCCGCCGCCCGATGCTCAGCGGGCTGGTCGGGCTGTTCCTGCTGTTCACCGTGCTCGGCAGCTTCCCGATCGTGCCCGAGACCAAGCAGGCAGTGGTCGTCCAGTTCGGCAAGCCGATGCGCATCCTCAACCGCTATCAGCCCAACGAGCCGATCGGCGGGCCGGGCGCGGGCCTCAGCTGGCGCATCCCGTTCATCGAGAACATCGTGTGGATCGACAAGCGCGTGCTCGATGTCGACATGGACCGCCAGCAGGTGCTGTCGACCGACCAGCTCAGGCTCGAGGTCGATGCCTTCGCGCGCTACCGCATCGTCGATCCCTTGCGGATGTACATCCGCGCGCGGAGTGAAGAGCGGGTCAGCGACGCGCTCCGCCCGATCCTCGGTTCGGAGCTGCGCAACGAGCTCGGCAAGCGGCCGTTCTCGGCTTTGCTCAGCCCGGAGCGGCAGGGCGTGATGGAGAATGTCCGCCGCGGGCTCGACCGTGTCGCGCGTCAGTACGG
The DNA here is from genome assembly GCF_031426035.1 of Sphingomonas sp. GTDB lineage: Bacteria > Pseudomonadota > Alphaproteobacteria > Sphingomonadales > Sphingomonadaceae > Sphingomicrobium. Next base: position 12,439 of record NZ_JANPKO010000022.1, read on the forward strand.
CGCCGAGATCATCGACGTCCGGATCAAGAAGGCCGATCTGCCCGACGGCACCCCGTTGCAATCGGCCTACGACCGCATGCGCACCGCGCGGCTGCAGGAAGCGCGCTCGATCCGCGCCCAGGGCGCCAAGCAGGCGGCGATCATCCGCGCCGAAGCCGACGCCCAGGCCGCCAAGACCTATGCCGCGAGCTTCGGGCGCGACCCCGAATTCTACGAATTCTACCGCGCCATGCAGTCCTACACGACCACCTTCATCGGCGACGGCGGCGAAACCCCGTCACCGACGACCATCATTTTGTCGCCGAATAACGACTATTTGAAGGAATTCACTGGACGCGGCCGCTGAAGCAGGTCGTTCAAAGCGCGTTCATGCGTTGACCGTAGCTCACAGTCACAGCAGCAATCATAAGTTCGAGGAAGATCGATGAAATCGAAGGAGTCCGGAACAGTGCGCTATGCCTATGGGGTCGCGTCGGCCCTGCTGCTGGGTGGAACCGCTTTTTCAATCGCGACCGGCCCGGTCGGGGCCCAGGTCGCGCAGAACTCGCCGGCCGCGATGGCACCGCGCGGCGCGCCGCCGACCTTCGCCGACCTCGCCGCCCGGCTCCAGCCGGCGGTGGTCAATATTTCGACCAAGCAGCGCGTGCCGGTGCGCACCCAGGCCGACCCGTTCGAGGAATTCTTCCGCCGCTTCGGCGGGCCCGACGCGGCGCCGCAGGGCCCCGGCGGGCAGGGCCAGGGCGACGCCAATCCGCGCACGCGGGAATCGGGGTCGCTCGGCTCGGGCTTCATCGTCTCGCCCGACGGCTACATCGTCACCAACAACCACCTCGTGGTCGGCGCCGGCGGCAACGGCACGGTCGACAGCGTCACCGTGACCTTGACCAACCGCCGCGAATATCCGGCGCGGATCATCGGCCGCGACACCGCCTCCGACCTCGCCTTGCTCAAGATCGAGGGCCAGAACTTCCCCTACGTCCAGTGGGGCGACAGCACCCGCGCCCGGGTCGGCGACTGGATCGTCGCGATCGGCAACCCCTATGGCCTGGGCGGCACGGTCACCGCCGGGATCATCTCGGCGCTCCACCGCGGGATCACCGGGGTCGGCGCCTACGACCGCTACATCCAGACCGACGCCAGCATCAACATGGGCAATTCGGGCGGCCCGATGTTCGATTTGAACGGCAACGTCATCGGCATCAATTCGGCGTTGATCTCGCCGACCGGCGCGAGCGTCGGAATCGGCCTCGCGATCCCCGCGGAATCGGCCAAGCCGGTGATCGATTCGCTGCGCCGCGGGCAGCGCCCGAGCCGCGGCTACCTCGGCGTCGGCCTCCAGCCATTGGACGAGAACATCGCCGAATCGCTCGGCCTGCCCAAGGACCGCGGCGAGATCGTGCGCTCGGTCCAGCCGGGCGAGCCGGCGGCGCGCGCCGGCATCCAGCAGGGCGACGTCATCCTGCAGGTCAACGGGCGCGACGTGAACCCCGACCAGACGGTGTCCTATCTGATCGCCAACACCACCGTCGGCACCCGCGTGCCGGTCGACCTCATCCGCGACGGCCGCCGCCAGACGGTCACCGTCACCGTCGGCCAGCGGCCGACCGAGGAGGAACTCGCACGGCAGATCGGCAACGGCGGGGCGGAGGAGGGCCTTACCCCCGACAATGCCCCGGTGGTTCCGGCCAACCGCGCCCTGGGAATGTCGCTCCAGCCGCTCAATCCGCAGATCGCCCGCGCGCTCAACCTGCCGGCGACCGCGCGCGGAGTCGTCATCACCGCGGTCGAGCCGGGCAGCGACGCGGCGGAGAAGGGACTCCAGCGCGGCGACCTCGTGATGTCGGTCAACCGCCAGGCGGTGACGGCTCCGGCCCAGGTTGTCGCGGCGGTCGATGCGGCACGCCGCGCCGGCCGCACCAGCGTCCTCCTGCTGGTCAAGCGCGGCACCGCTCCCGAAGCCTTCGTGGGGGTCAATATCGGCGCCCGCTAGGCGGCTCGGCCAATGGCCGCCACACACATCGCGCTTGCGCTCGCCCGACTGATTGGCAAGGGTGCGCGGCGAGTTGCGGTGAGGGCGGCGGATGGACGGCACTTCGATCTTCATCGGCAGCGGGCCGGGCGGCGCTGAGCCGCAGCGGCTCGAGCTCACCCGCGCCAACCGCCACGGGCTGATTGCCGGCGCCACCGGGACCGGCAAGACGGTCACCTTGCAGGGCATCGTCGAGGGCTTTTCGCTGGCCGGGGTCCCGACCTTCGTCGCCGACGTCAAGGGCGACCTCGCCGGGCTGGCGATGCCGGGATCGGCGACGTCCAAGACCCATGAGCCGTTCGCCGCGCGCGCCGCCGAGATCGGGTTTGGCGACTGGCAGTACCGCGAGTCGCCGGTGCAATTGTGGGATTTGTTTGGGCACCAGGGCCATCCGATCCGCACCACGGTGAGCGAGATGGGGCCGTTGCTGCTGAGCCGGCTGATGAACCTCAACGAGGTCCAGGAAGGGGTGATGGCGATCGCCTTCCACGTCGCCGACAAGGAAGGGCTGCTGCTGCTCGACCTCGACGATTTGCAGGCGATGCTGGTCAATGTCGGCGAGCGGGCGGACGAACTGACGCTCGAATATGGCAATGTCTCGAAGGCCAGCGTTGGGACGATCCAGCGCTCGCTGCTGCAATTGCGCAGCCAGGGTGGGGACAATTTCTTCGGCGAGCCGGCGATCGCGCTGGAGGATTTCCTCAAGCTCGACGAGAGCGGGCGCGGGGTGGTCAACATCCTCGCCGCCGACCGGCTGATGGCGAGCCCGCGGCTGTATTCGACGTTCCTGCTGTGGCTGCTGTCGGAATTGTTCGAGACGCTGCCCGAGGTGGGCGATTTGCCCAAGCCCAAGCTGTGCTTCTTTTTCGACGAGGCGCATTTGCTGTTCGAGGACGCCCCGCCGGCGCTGACCGAAAAGGTCGAGCAGGTGGTGCGGCTGATCCGCTCCAAGGGGGTGGGGGTGTATTTTATCACCCAGAACCCGATCGACATCCCGGACAAGATCGCGGGGCAGCTCGGCAACCGCGTCCAGCATGCGTTGCGCGCGTTCACCCCGCGCGACGAGGCGGCGGTCAAGTCGGCGGCGGATACGTTTCGCCAGAACCCCGATGTCGATGTCGCGACGGTGATCACGCAGTTGAAGGTGGGCGAGGCGTTGGTGTCGCTGCTCCAGCCCGACGGCGCGCCGTCGCCGGTGCAGCGGACCTTGATCAAGCCGCCGGCGTCGCGGGTCGCGCCGCTGTCGGCGGAGGAGCGCGCGACGTTGATCGCGACCGATGCGATCGGCTCGAAATACGATGTCGCGCTCGACCGCGAGTCGGCGCAGGAGATGCTCGCCGGGCGCACCGAGCAGACCGCGGCGACGGTGTCGTCGGCGCAGGCGGCCAAGCTCGACGCGGCGGCGCAGCGCGAGGCGATCAAGACCCAGCGCGAGCAGGAGCGGCTCGACATCCAGCGCCAGCGCGAGGCCGACCGGGTGGCGGCGCCCCAGACCCGCGAGGCCGCCCGCGAGGCGGCGCGGGTCGCGCGCGAGGCGGCCAAGCCGTCGATGACCGACAAGATGATGCAGTCGGCGGGGCGCGCGGTGGCGAGCTCGGTCGGGCGGCAATTGGGCAACCAGCTGCTGCGCGGGATCCTCGGGGGATTGCTGCGTGGCGGCCGATAAGACCTGCGCCTTGATCGCCGCGCTCGAGGACGAGTGGCGCGACGCGCTGTGCGCCAAGGACCTCGCCAAGTTGCGGACGCTGATTCACCCGCGCTTCGTGCTGATCGGGATGCGCGCCAACGGCCCGTTCCAGATGCACCGCGACGAATGGCTCGAGGCGATCAAGAAGCGCGAGCTGGTGGCGATCGACCTGAGCGTGACCGACGCGATTGCGCTCGACCAGGTGATGGTCGGCACGGTCGAGGCCAAATGGCGGGTGAAGTATCTCGGCCGCGTGGTGCAGGACACCGTGCTGCTGACCGACGTGTGGATTTTCGACGAGGGCCGGTGGCGCGTGGTGCGGCGGCACTCGAGCCCGGTGCCCGATTGAGCGCGACCAACTAGCAGGGGATCACAATGGCGAGCAGCAGCAGCGGCGGCGAGACGGCGATTCCGGCGGCGGCCATCCCGCTCAAGGAGCTGACCCTGCGCGGGATCGTGCTCGGGGCGCTGATCACGGTGCTGTTCACCGCCGCCAACGTCTATCTCGGGTTGAAGCTGGGGATCACCTTCGCGACCTCGATCCCGGCCGCGGTGATCTCGATGGCGGTGCTCAAGTTCGTCCGCGACGCGACGATCCAGGAGAATAACATCGTCCAGACCATCGCCTCGGCGGCGGGGACGCTGTCGGCGATCATCTTCGTGCTGCCGGGGCTAATCATGGTCGGGTGGTGGACCGGTTTTCCGTTCTGGCTGTCGGTCGCGGTGATCGCCTTGGGCGGCATTTTGGGGGTGCTGTATTCGGTGCCGCTGCGGCGCGCGTTGGTCACCGGAAGCGACCTGCCGTATCCCGAAGGGGTGGCGGCGGCCGAGGTGCTCAAGGTCGGCGCGGGGGTCGGCGGGGCGGAGGAGAATCGCCGCGGATTGAAGATGATCGTGCTGAGCTCTTTGGTGTCGGCGGCTTATGCGATCCTCGCCCAGACCAAGCTTGCCGCGACCGAGGCGGCGCGCAGTTTCAACTTCGGGGCCGGCGCGACGACCGTCACCACCAGCCTGTCGATGGCGCTGATCGGGGTCGGGCACCTGGTCGGGATGGCGGTCGGCATCGCCATGCTGGTCGGGCTGATCATCAGCTGGTTCGTGCTGGTGCCGTGGCAGACCGGACTTGCCGGCTTGGGCTCGGCGGCGGACCTGGAAACGCTGGTGGGCACGACGTTCCGCGAGAAGGTGCGGTTTATCGGCGCGGGCACCATCGGCGTCGCCGCGATCTGGACGCTGCTGCGGATCATCGGGCCGATCATCAAGGGCGTGACCTCGGCGCTGACCGCCAGCCGCGCGCGCAAACTGGGCGGGCAGGACAGCCTCGCGCTGACCGATCGCGACCTGCCGATCGGGATCATCGGCGTGACCATCATCGCCTCGATGATCCCCATC
>NZ_JANPKO010000023.1:0-1950 GCF_031426035.1 Sphingomonas sp.
GGGATTTGCCGCAAGCGAGGTCTATGGGTTGCTGTCGGCGCCGATGGAGGCGGTGACGGCCGCGCTCTAGCGCCCCTCGAAGATCGCGGGGCGCTTCTCGAGGAAGGCGGCGACGCCCTCGCGATAGTCGCGGGTGAAGCCCAAGCGGCGCATTTCGTCGCGCTGGAGGTCGAGTTCCTCGTCGAGGGTGCGCGATCCGGTGGTGCGGACGATATTTTTGATCGCGGCGAGGCCGAGCGGGGGCAGCGAGGCGAGCTTCGCGGCGAGGGCATCGACTTCGGGGTCGAGCGCATCGTCGTCGACGCATTTCCAGATCAGGCCCCAGTCTGCGGCGGTGGCGGCGGGAAGCGGTTCGCCGGTCAGCGCGAGGCCGAGCGCGCGGGCCTGGCCAACCAGGCGGGGGAGGTGCCAGCTGCCGCCGCTGTCAGGGATCAGGCCGAGCGCGGCGAAGCTCTGGATGAATTTGGCGGATTTGGCGGCGACGACGAGATCGCAGGCGAGCGCGATATTGGCGCCGGCGCCGGCAGCGACCCCGTTGACGCGGGCAATGACCGGCTGGGGCATGGATGCGAGGCGGCGGATCAGCGGGTTCCAGCTTTCCTCGACGGTTGCGCCGAGATCGACGGGCTCACCCGGGGCGACCATGCGGTCGTTGAGATCCTGCCCCGCGCAGAAACCGCGGCCCGCGCCGGTGAGGATGATGACGCGAGCGTCGGCGGCTTCGTCGAGCGCGGAAGCGAGTTCCGAATGCATCGCCCGCGTAAAACTGTTGAGGCGGTCGGGGCGGTTGAGGGTGATTCGGGCGATGTGGCCCTGATGGTCGGCGATGATGGTTTCATAAGGCATCGTGGCTATTTGCAGGACGATGCCATTGCCATGCAAGGTCCGCCGATTTAGCACGCTCCTCAATGTCCGCGCCACTTCCCCCCCAACCGACCACCGACGCCGCCCGCGCGGCGCTGGTCGAGGCGTTGGTGGCAACCGGGGCGGAAGATCGCTCGGCCTTTGCCACCCTCTACCAGATGACCAGCGCGAAGCTTTTTGGGATCTGCTTGCGTATCTGTGGCGAGAGGGGTGCGGCGGAGGACGTTTTGAGCGAGGTTTATCTGACCATCTGGCGGCGAGCCGGGGCGTATGAGCCCGGGCGCGCGAGCCCGATCAGCTGGCTGGCGACGATTGCGCGCAATCGTGCGATCGACTGGCGGCGGTCGGCCGGGCGGCGTCCGGGGGTCACGCTCGATGCTGCGCCCGAGGTAGCGGACGAGACTCCGACGGCCGAGGACCGGATGGTCGAGCGCGAAGTCGCAGGGCGGCTGCATCTGTGCCTCGACCAATTGGACGACAAGCAACGCGGAGCGATCCGCAGCGCCTTCTTCGGCGGGCTGACCTACGCCGAGCTGGCGGAGCGCGAAGCGGTGCCACTGGGGACGATGAAGAGCTGGGTCCGGCGCGGCCTGCAGAAGTTGAAGGATTGCCTGCGTGACGACTGAGCCAGACATGAGCGGGGCCGACATGGCCGCTGCCGAGCTGGCGCTGGGCGTGCTCGACGGCGAGGAACGCAGCGCGGCGCTTCGCCGGTTGCTGGCTGAGCCCGACTTCGCGCGCGATGTGGAGCAATGGCGCGACCATTTCGCAGTGATGCTCGACGGCGTGGCCGAGGTGGCGGCGCCGGCGGGATTGTTCGAACGGGTCGAAGCGCGGATCGGCGGCAGCGACGCGGGGCGGCGGGTCGTGAATCCATGGAAGCCGACCGCGATTGCGGCGAGCCTGGCGGCGCTGGCGATGACCGCGGTGGCGTTGCGACCGGTTGAGGCGCCAATTGCCCCGCCGGTCGTGCCGCAAATCGTCGCTTCGGCGCCGATGATCGCGGCGATGGCGCGGACCGACGCCAGCGGCGCACAACCGGCAATGTACGATTCGGCAACCGGCATGGTGAGAATGCCCGGGCCG
>NZ_JANPKO010000024.1:0-5339 GCF_031426035.1 Sphingomonas sp.
ACCACGCTCAACTACCTGCCGGCCGCGGTCGAAGCGCAGATCGTGCTCGCCAAATCGGGCGAGTATGACAACCCCGACGGCAAGGGCACTGTCGAGAAAATGATCAAGGTCGCCGAGCTGTCGCGCCAGGGCTTCATCAACGGCGACATCTCGACCGTCATGAGCCCGCGCACGGTGATCAGCTGGGCCCAGAACGCGCTCATTTTCGGCGACGTCGGTTTCGCCTTCCGAGTCTCGTTCATCAACAAGTGCGACGAAAGCGAGCGCCCGCTTATCGCCGAATATTACCAGCGCGTGTTCGGCACCGACCTCCCCGAAAGCGTCGTCGGCAAAGCCTGACCGGTGGCCGACCGGTCCCCCCTCGACGATTTCCGCCGCGCGCTGGGGGGCGCCTCCCGCGCGATCGCGCGCGACGCCGAGGTCGAGGTGGTGTTCGCCAGCGAAGTCGGGTCGGCCTCGGGCAAGACCGCGCGGGTGCCGTCGCCCGGACCCAGCCTCGAGCCGCGGCTGGTCGGCGAGGCGCGCGGCGCCGCCGATGCCGCCGCGCTGCGCCTGCGCCATCACGATCCCGCGCTCCACGCCGCCGCCGCCCCGCTCGACGCCGAGGCGCGCGCGGTGTTCGACGCGCTCGAGACGGCGCGGGTCGAGGCGCTCGGCGCGCGCGCGATGGGCGGGGTGCGCGGCAATCTTGCCCAGCTCGCTGAGGCGCGGGTGCGCTCGGACGCGATCGTCCGCGCGCGCAGTGCCGAGGAAGTCCCGCTGGCGACCGCGGTCGGGCTGATCGCGCGCGAGCGGATGACCGCCGCCGCCCCGCCCCAGGCCGCGCTCGCCGGATTGAAGCTGGTCGCGCCGTGGATCGAGGACAAGGCCGCGGCCGAGCTCGACGCGCTGGCGATGACCCTCGACGATCAGGCCGCGTTCGCCCGCGTCGCCCGCCAATTGCTCGAGGACCTCGACCTCGCCCCCGCCGCCGACCCCGCCGACCAGCCGCCCGAGGACGGCGACGACCAGGCTGGCGACGAAGCCGGCGCCGACGACGCCGACGACAGCGGCGACGACGGCGGCCCGGCCGGCGGCGACATGGACATGCGCGCCGAGCAGGACGACGACGGCGCCGAGCAGGAGCAGGACAGCGACGACCGCGAGCCCGGCGAGGAGGAGATGGCCGACGGCGACGAGGGCAGCGACACCGCGCTGCCCGCGCCCGGCCGGCGCAACTGGGACCTCGCGCCCGACGGCGACTACAAGCCGTTCACCACCCGCTTCGACGAGGCGGTCGAGGCCAAGGAGCTGTGCGACGAGGACGAATTGGGCCGCCTGCGCGCTTACCTCGACCAGCAGATGGCCAGTTCGCAGGGCGTCGTCACCCGGCTCGCCAACCGCTTGCAGCCGCGGCTGATGGCGCAGCAGGCGCGCAGCTGGGAGTTTGACCAGGAGGAAGGCATGCTCGACGCCGCGCGGCTCGCCCGCGTGATCGTCAGCCCGGCCCACAGCCTGTCTTACAAGGTCGAGCGCGAGACCGAGTTCCGCGACACCGTGGTTGGATTATTGATCGACAATTCGGGCTCGATGCGCGGGCGGCCGATCGCGATCGCCGCGATCTGCGCCGACATCCTCACCCGCACCCTCGAGCGCTGCGGGGTGGCGACCGAGGTGCTCGGCTTCACCACCCGCGCGTGGAAGGGCGGGCAAAGCCGCGAGGCATGGCTGGCCGAGGGTCGCCCGGGCCATCCCGGCCGGCTCAACGACCTCCGCCACGTCGTCTACAAGCGCGCCGAGGAGCCGTACCGCCACGCCCGCCGCAACCTCGGGCTGATGATGCGCGAGGGGCTATTGAAGGAGAATATCGACGGCGAGGCTTTGCTGTGGGCGCACCAGCGGCTGATCGCGCGGCCCGAGGAGCGGCGCATATTGCTGGTCATCTCGGATGGCGCGCCGGTCGACGATTCGACCGCCTCGGCCAATGGCGGCGCCTATCTCGAGCGCCATCTGCGGCAGGTCATCGCGTGGATCGAGAAGCGCTCGACGGTCGAGCTCGCCGCAATCGGCATCGGCCACGACGTCACCCGCTATTACAGCCGCGCGGTGACCATCATGGACGCCGAGCAATTGGGCGGCGCGATGATCGAGCAGCTGGTGACGCTGTTCGAAAATCCGTGACGCAGAGCGAAGGACGAACCCCTGAAAAAACTTGGGCCCGGCGCGATTGCTCGCACCGGGCCCCCCTCGATACGCGACGCGAGGGTACGCATCGGCCCAGGGCCGTCTCGTGTGACCGGGGTACAAGGGAAAAACCCCGTCACTTGAGGGGCTTATGACCGATTCGACCTCAACCGGAGGTGAACGAACAGCGCAGCCGAGGTTAAGCCGGCTGACCATCGTCGCGGGCTTTGCGCTGGCCGCGATTGTGTTCCTCGCCGAGGATGCCTTGCTGTCGGCGCCGCGGCACAGCGCGCCCGGCCACCGCTCGGTCGCGCTGGAGTTCACGCCGGTCGATTTTGCCGGTCCCGCCACACCGCCGTTGCAACTCGCCGGGGCCTGGCGGCTGCGTGCGGACGACCGCCGGCTCGGCGGGGTATCGGCGCTCGCGGTCGCTGGCGGGGGACTGGTCGCGATCACCGATTCGGGCGCCGTCCTGCGCTTTCCCAAACCGGGCGCCAACCGCCCGACGATCGCCATCGACCTGCTGCCCGGCGAGCCCGGCCAGGCGCCACCGAAATCGAGCCGCGACAGCGAGGCCCTCGCCCGCGACCCGCAGCGCCGCGGCTGGTGGGTGGCGTTTGAGAACCGCAACCTGCTCCGCCTCTACGATCACCGCTTCAACCGCTCGCTGGCGACCATCCGCTTCGCCCGCGACCGCTGGCCGCGCAATGCCGGGATCGAGGGGGTCGCCGCCGCTCCCGGCGCGTTGTTGCTGTTCCCGGAGCTCGGCACGAGCGTGGTGCGGGTGACCGGCGCCCGCGCCGTCGAATTCCCGCTGGACGGCGCGCCGACGCGGATTGCGGACGCGGCATGGGCCGGCGGTCGATTATTGCTGCTCGAGCGCCAGCCAAGCCTGCTCGGCTTCACCAGCGCGCTGGTCGAGGTGCGCCGCGCGGGCGGGGGCTATGTCAAAGGCCGCCGCTATCCGCTCGCTCTCGGACCGCGCGACAATCCCGAGGCGCTCGCCGCCGAACCCCTGCCCGGCGGCGGCACGCGGCTGTGGCTGATGACCGACGACAACCACCAGCCGTGGATGCGCACGCTGCTGGTCGCGTATGATCTGAAAGGAAATCCTCCCGCGCTTTAGCGGGGGAGGAGGGCAATCAAGCCGCCGGAGCCGCTTTGGCCTTCTTGGCCAGCTCGCGCTTGAGCTTCTGCGCCTTGGTGCTGAGCTTGTCCGCGCTGGTCTTGGTCAGCCAATTGTCGAGCCCGCCGACATGCTCGACCGAGCGCAGCCCGTGCGTCGACACCTTGAGCTTGACGCTCTGCCCAAGCGCATCCGAGAGCAAAGTCACGTTCTGCAGATTGGGCAGGAACGTGCGCTTGGTCTTGTTGTTGGCGTGGGAAACATTGTTGCCCACCTGCCGGCCCTTGCCGGTCAGCTCGCATACGCGCGACATGGTCTGGTTCCTGATGTCTGGACGAGCGCCGTCAAGGCGCCCGGAAAGCGCAGCCCGTTAGCCGCTCGGCCCCTCGCCGTCAACAGCGCGCGCCCTGTCGCCGCCCCGACACAAAGCGCAACCGTCCGCCGCCAACTGCGTTACAAAGGGCAATCCGAACGGTCGAGGAGCAATGGGGTGCGCGCGATTCTCTTGATATTGATTGTAGCGGTGGTGGCGGTGCTGATCGCCGTCGCGACCGGTTTCCTCGACTTGCGCCAGACCCGCGGCGCGAAGGCTCCCGATATCTCCACCAGCCAGAACGGAGTCACCGCCAGCGGCGGCCAGACCCCGGCGTTCGAGGTCGAGACCGGCACCGTTTCGGTCGGCGCCCAGCCGGCCAACGTCAATGTCCAGGTCCCGGTGCCGCGGCTCCAGGTCAACCCGCCGGCCGGGTCGCAGCCGCTACCCCAGCCGCAGCCGCAGCCCGCCACCAACACCGCGCTGTAGCTGACTCCGGCGCTCCCCTGCGCTAGCGCGGCGGCATGAGTTTTCCACTGCCGCCGCCGATGCGCCGCGCGCTCGACCTCGCCGCCGCCGCCGCCGCGGCCGGCGAGGTGCCGGTCGGCGCGGTGATCACCCACGGGAATCGCATCGTCGCCGAGGCCGCCAACGCCATGCGCGGATCGCTCGACCCGACCGCCCACGCCGAAATGGTCGCCATCCGCGCCGCCGCCATCGCCTTGGGCCAGCCGCGCCTCGACCAGTGCACCTTGTGGGTCACCCTCGAGCCGTGCGCGATGTGTGCCGCCGCGATCTCCATCGCCCGCCTCGCGTCGCTGCGCTTCGCCGCCGAGGACCCCAAGGGCGGCGGCGTGGTCCACGGCCCGCGCATTTTCGCCCAGCCGACCTGCCACCACCGCCCCGACGTCCTCGGCGGCATCGGCGAGGCCGAGGCCGCCGCCCAGCTGCGCGCCTTCTTCGCCGCCCGCCGCGCATGACCATCTTGCGCCCCCCGCTTGTCCCCGGCGCCTATTCGCGGCACAAAGCGTTGCCACGCCAATGAGCGACCCACTCCTCCCATTTCCCTGGCTCGACCTCGCGCTGATCCTCGCGCTGGTCGCGCTCAACGGGGTCCTGTCGATGAGCGAGCTGGCGATCGTCTCGTCGCGCGACGCGCGGCTGAAGGCGATGGTCAAGAACGGCAGCCGCGGCGCTTCGGTCGCGCTCAAGCTGGCCGCCCAGCCCGGCCGCTTCCTGTCCACCGTGCAGACCGGCATCACCCTCATCGGAATCCTCGCCGGCGCCTTCTCGGGCGCCCGCCTCGGCACCCCGGTCGGCCAGCGCATCGCCTTGCTCGGGGTCGACCCCGAGACCGCCGCGACGATCGGCTTCACCATCGTCATCGTCGTCACCACTTATGCCTCGCTGGTGATCGGCGAAATCGTCCCCAAGCAATTCGCGCTTCGCTCTCCCGAGCCGATCGCCGCGATCGTCGCCCGCCCGCTCGACTGGCTGTCGCGCATCACCGCGCCGTTCGTATGGCTGCTCGACAAGACCAGCGCGCTGATTTTCAAGGCGCTCGGCCTCGACCGCGAATCGCGCAACCAGGTGACCGCCGAGGAATTGCACCTGGTCGTCGCCGAGGCGCAGACCGCCGGCGTGCTCGAGGAAAGCGAGCGCGCGATCATCTCGGGCATCGTCCGCCTCGCCGACCGCCCGGTGCGCGAGGTGATGACCCCGCGCACCGACGTCGAC
>NZ_JANPKO010000025.1:0-4470 GCF_031426035.1 Sphingomonas sp.
CCGCGGCGCCCTTGCGCTTCTTGCGCCGCCGCACCAGCCGGTCGCCGAGCATGTCCTGCTCGGTCAGCACCGCGACATCGGGCGCGGTGAAGCCGTGGTCGAGCGGCAGCACCAGTAGCGCCGCACCGGCGCGCGCGCCGAGCGCGGCCTGCCAGCTGTCGGCGAGGCTCAGCGACTTCAGCCCATGGTCCTCGAGGAGGCCCTGGAGCCGCTCGCGCGAGCCCTTCGAATAGCTCGCCAGCACGACTTTTCGCCCGTCCTTCTTGAGCTTGGCGACATGCTTGGCGACCGCCTCGTAGACATTGACTTGCTGGGTGCGCTCGGGGGCGAAGTCGCGCGGCGGCTCGACCTCGAACGCCACCGTGCACGCCGATTCGGGCTCAGGGAAGGGCGAGGTCAAATGGATCGGCCACGCCGCGGCGCGCGCCCATTCGTCGCTTGGCAGGTACAGCGCATCAGGCTCGAGCGGGCGATAGCTGCCCGGCGCGCTTCCCTGGGCGCGGGTGCGGTTGGCGTAATAATCGGCGACCGCCTCGCGCCGCGCCTCGAGCGCGCCGTCGCTGCCCGAGTCGCGGACGACGATGTCGGCCTCGCCCAAGTGGTCGAACAGGGTCGCCATGCCCTCTTCCAGCAACGGCAGCCAATGCTCCATGCCGGCCATGCGGCGGCCGTCGGACAGCGCCTGGTAGAGCGGGTCCTGGGTGGCGTGGGCCCCGAATTTTTCGCGGTAGCGCGAGCGGAAACGTTTGATGTTGGCTTCGTCGAGCAAGGCCTCGGAGGCGGGCATCAAGGTGAACGCCTTAGCGCGGTCGGTCGATCGCTGGTCGGCGGGGTCGAAGCGGCGCAGGCTTTCGATCTCGTCGCCGAAGAAATCGAGCCGCAGCGCCGTCGCCTCGCCCGCCGGGAACAGGTCGATCAGCGAGCCGCGGACGGCATATTCGCCAGCCTCGGCGACCGCGTCGGCGCGCTGATAGCCGAGCGCGGTCAACTGCCCGATCAGCGCCTCGCGCTCGACGCGGTCGCCGGCGGCGATGCGGCGGGTCAGCTGGCGGGTGCGGAACGGGGTCAGCAGGCGTTGGCTGGCGGCATTGGCGGTCGCGACCAGCACCTGCGGGCCGTCGCGCTTTACCTGCAGCGCGGCAAGCGTCGCCAGGCGCTCGGCCATCACGCGCAAGGCGGGTGAGGCGCGGTCGTAGGGCAGGCAATCCCACGCAGGGAGGGTAAGCACCGCAACCTCGGGAGCGAACGCGGGGATGGTGTCGGCCAGTGCCCGCATCGCTGCTTCGTCGGCGGCGATGACCACCGCGCGGCCGTTTTTACCGGTGCCGTGCGCGGCGCGGGCGAGGTCGGCGGCGAGCCACGGCAGGAAGCCCGCGGGGACGCCGGCCAGGGTCAGCGGCTGGTCCGCCTTGAGCACGCGCTGGAGCGGTTCGCTCACTTCGCGACCTGGATGTAGTCGAGGCGCTGCAACGCGTCCGCCATTGGTGCGAAGCGGTCGGGGACCGGCAGCGCGCGGTGGGCCCAGGCCATGATGTCGACATCTTGTTCTTCGAGCAACAGTGCGAACACCATACGATCGGCCGTGTCCCAGCCGGCCGAGTGGGCGTCGAAGAAGCCGCCGACGAGCATGTCCGCCTCGCGCGTGCCGCGATGGTGCGCGCGCCAGTGGAGGCGTTTCAGCTCGGCGTCCGGGTGCATCGGGGCGAGATAGGTGGCGGAGTGGCCGCTGTCACCCCGCGATGCTGGCATGACGGCAAGCAATATGGCTAGACGTGGCGATGCGCCCGGAAATCCTCAATCCATTGTTCGCCGAGGTCGAGGCGTTGAAGGGCGTCGGGCCGGGGCTGGCCAAGGCGCTCAAGCGGCTCGCGCTCGAGCGCGTGGTCGACCTCGCGTTCCACTTGCCGACGGGGACCATCGAACGGGTGCTGACGCCGGCCATCGGCCATCATTTGACCGGGCGCATCGTGGTCGTGCCGGTGACCCCGTTCGAAACGCGCGGCGGGGAAGGGCGGGGGCCGTTCCGGGTGTTCGCCGGCGATGCCGAAGGGAACACGCTGACCCTGGTTTATTTCAACAACCCCGGCTGGGCCAAGAAGACGCTGCCGCTGGGCGAGACGCGGGTCGTGTCGGGGCGGCTCGAGGCGTACGGCCAGGAATTGCAGATCATCCACCCCGAAGTGGTGACCCCGGACAAGGCCGGCGACCTGCCGCTGCGCGAGCCGGTCTATGGCCTGACCGAGGGGCTGACCAACCGCCGCCTGGGCGAGCTTGCCGCCGCCGCGATCGACCGCGCGCCCGAGCTGCCCGAATGGATCGAGCCGGGGCTGCTGGCGCGCGAGGGGTGGCGGCCGTGGCGCGTGTCGCTCGCCGAAGCCCACCGCGAACCCGCCGCGACCGCCGCGCGGCGCCGCCTCGCCTATGACGAGGTGTTCGCCAACCAATTGACGCTGCTGCTGCTGCGCGCCGATTCGCGGCGGCGCACAGGGGTGCCGCTGGCCGGCGACGGGCGGCTGACCGATGCGCTCCGGCTGCCCTACACGCTGACCGGTGCGCAGCGCCGGGTGATCGAGGAAATTCGCGGCGACATGGCGCAGAGCGTTCCGACGCTGCGCCTGCTGCAGGGTGATGTCGGTTCGGGCAAGACCTTGGTGGCGGTGATGGCGATGCTCGCCGCGGACGAGGCTGGCGCCCAGGCGGCGTTCCTCGCGCCGACCGAGATCCTCGCCCGCCAGCACCACGCTACCCTGCTCGCCCAGCTCGACGCGATCGGGGTGCGCGTCGCCATCCTCACCGGGCGCGAGAAGGGGCGGGCGCGCGAAAGCGTGCTGATGGGGCTGGCCGACGGATCGATCGACATCCTCGTCGGCACCCACGCGATCTTCCAGGACAAGGTTGCCTACAAGAAGCTCGGGCTCGCGGTGATCGACGAGCAGCATCGCTTCGGCGTGTCGCAGCGGCTTCTGCTGTCGGCCAAGGCGGAGCGTCCGCCGCATTTGCTGGTGATGACCGCGACCCCGATCCCGCGCACGCTGACGCTGACCCAATAGGGCGAGATGGACGTCAGCCGCATCGACGAGATGCCGCCCGGGCGCAGCCCGGTCGAGACGCGGGTGATCAGCGACCAGAAGCTGGCCGAAGTGATCGATGCGCTCGGCCGCCACATCGGCGGCGGCGGGCAGGCCTATTGGGTGTGCCCCTTGGTCGAGGAGAGCGAGAAGAGCGACGCCGCCGCCGCCGAACAGCGCGCCGAGGTGCTGCGGGTGCGGTTTGGCGGCGACAAGGTCGGCCTCGTCCACGGCCGCATGAAGGGACCCGAGAAAGACGCGGTGATGGCTGCCTTCGCCTCCGGAACCCTTGCCGTGCTGGTGGCGACGACGGTGATCGAGGTTGGCGTCGATGTGCCCAACGCGACGCTGATGGTGGTCGAGGGCGCCGAGCGTTTCGGCCTCGCCCAGCTCCACCAGCTGCGCGGGCGGGTCGGGCGCGGGACGGGCAAGAGCGTATGCTTGTTGATCCGCGGGCCGCAATTGAGCGAGACCGGGCGGGCGCGGCTGGCGCTGATGCGCGAGACCAATGACGGCTTCCGCATCGCCGAGGAGGATTTGCGCCTACGCGGGCCGGGCGAGATCTTGGGCACGAGGCAGTCGGGCGAGGTCGCGTTCCGCGTTGCGTCGGCCGAGGATGTCGCCGAATTGGCCCCGCTGGCGCAGAGCGATGCACGGCTGCTGCTCGACCGCGACGGCGGGCTGGCCGGGCCGCGCGGACAAGCGGCGCGGGTGTGTCTCTATCTGTTCGAGCGCGACCAGGCGATCGGGCTGATCAGGAGCGGGTGAACAACCGTCACCCCGGCCTTGAGCCGGGGCCTGCCTCCTTTTGAAATAAGCAGGCGGGTGCCAGATCAAGTCCGGCATGACGATCAGGTCAGCAAACCGTGCTTCTTCTTGCCTAGGCTGAGCTTGCCGGGGGTGGCGGGCAGCGCGGGATCGCTGACCACGACATCGTCCAGCCGCACCGCGCCCTCGGCGATCTTGCGCTTCGCTTCGCCATTCGAGGCGGTAAAGCCGAGCGCGGTCAGCGCGTGGGCGACGGTCATTCCATCGCTCACCGCGAGCGCCGGCAAATCCTCGCCGCTGCCGCCGGCGAAGGTCGTCTTGGCGGTCTCCTTGGCGTTGGTCGCCGCCTCGCGGCCGTGCAGCAAGGCGGTCGCCTGGGTCGCCAGCACGACCTTGGCATCGTTGATCGCGGCCCCGCCGAGCCCTTCCAATTTGCCGACCTGGTCGAGCGGCAGGTCGGTGAATAGCCTGAGGAACTTGCCGACATCGGCGTCCGCCGTGTTGCGCCAGAATTGCCAATAGTCGTACGGGCTCAGCTGATCGGCGTTGAGCCACACCGCGCCGCTCGCGGTTTTGCCCATCTTGGTGCCGTCGGCCGTTGTGATGAGAGGCGTCGTGACGCCGAACACTTCGG